>CBQZLL010000017.1:0-19887 GCA_967749945.1 uncultured Frankiaceae bacterium | reverse complement strand
CCATCCACCCACCTCCAGCCGCAATCCTCGATTGCAACCGGACCTTGAAACCACCCCGCCAAACCCCGGCAAGATCACGAGGGGCGCGCGCCACGCCGTTGCAACTCGGTCGCGATCTCGGCGACGACCTCGTGCGGGTGATCGCGGATCTCGGCCGGAGCGTACGACAGCACGTCGATGCCGTGCTGCAGCCGTAGTCGCCTCGCCCGTCGCAGGCCGTAGACGAACGCATCGGGTTGAGCGTGCACGACGAACCCGTCGACCTCGACGGCGAGACCCCAAGGCTCGAACAGGAAGTCGACCCAATACGTCGGCTCCCCTTGGAGCCGCGCCTGCCGGCGCGGCCGCGGCAGGCCCGCCCTGCGGATCAGGACGGCGAGGCGGCGTTCCCACGTCGAGTGCGACGCGGGGTCGGCGAGCGCGAGCGCGTCGCGCAGCGCCTGCGCCCCAACCAGTCCATGGCCGAGCGCTCGCCACAACTGGCCAGCCGTTGCGAGCCGCAGGCGTAGGACATGTTCGACGGTCGTCACGAAGCAGGCGAAGTCGAGATCGACGCTCGCACGCCGCAAGGACACTGGCACGCTCGCGACCCGGTGGCCGCCCGCCGTCCGTGCGCGGGCAAGCTCGCACGCGACGACGGGGCACACCCGGGCGACGCGTCCCCACGCTCCGGACCGCCATCGTGGGACGAGTACCTCGGGCCGTTCCGGAGACAGTCCGACCGGAACGCCGTACAGGCGGAGTGCCGCGACTCCGGATACCGCCATCGGCTCGCCGATCTCGCAGGCGGCGATCCACAGCGCGCGATCCGGGCTCGGCGCGCTAGCCGCGACGACGAGCGCGCGACGCCCGTGCCGTACCAGACCGCCGGACCGGATCTCGGTGTCCGCTCGATGCCTGCTCAGCCCGCCCTGCCCGCGACGAATCACGCCATGCTGCGCCGCGGCGACCTCGTGCCAGTTCGCCATCCGGCCAGGGTGCGTCTCCCACGGACCGACCGGGGGGTCGGGACGGGATCTGTGGACAACGAAGTTGTCCACACTTGGTGATCTTGGGTGGGTTGTGCGCGAATGTGCCGCAAGACCCAGGCAAGATCACGAAGAGCCGGGGCCCACGGGCCCGGCTCGGCCCCTACGGGCCCGGCTCAGCTCCGGGTGGCGCCTCCGGTGGGCGCGGGACTCGGCAGACCGATTCAAGCCACAGCGCTACGCCGACCAGCGCGAGGGCCGCCGCCGCACCCGCCAGCGCTCGGGGGGTGTCCCGGCGCGCCGCGGCGATCTCGTCGTTCTGCAGCAGGTACGCCGCCGCCCCCACCCAGGCACCGAAGAGCAGGGCCCCCAAAGCGGACGAGGCCTTGGCTAGCGCGGCGGCCCGCGCGACGAGCAGGGGCAGGATCGGGCGGGTCCCCGGCCGGCCCGCGAGCCGCGCCCGCACCGACGGCGCGAGGAATGCCTCCGCCACCGTCAGCAGGAACGTCGACAACGCCGCCGTGTACGGCAACGGCGGCAGCGACGAGTAGCGCGTGCTGACGACGACGAACGACACCAGCCCGGCCAGCACGGCGGTGAGGAGCAGCGTCCGGAGACGGGTCGGTCTCACGCCGGGCGTACCTCGCCGACGGCGGCGGCGAGCAGGTCGGCGACCCGCCCGTGGCCCGGCAACACCGCGTCCGGGTCGACGTCGAGCCAAGGCTGCAGCACGAACGCCCGCTCGTGCGCCCGCGGGTGCGGGATCGTCGCCTCCGGGTCGTCGCTCACGAGGTCGTCGTACGCAATGACGTCCACGTCGAGCGGCCGCGGCGTGCCCCGCGGCCCGGGCACCCGCCCGAGTGCGCGTTCGACCGACAGGCCGAGCGCCACGAGGTCGGCCGGAGCCAGCGACGTCGTCGCGAGCACGACGAGGTTGAGGAAGTCGGGCTGCGGATCGACGCCGACCGGCGCGGTCTCGTAGACCGGCGACACGGCCTCGACGCTGAGGTGCCGCGCGAGCAACGCCACCGCCTCGGCCAGCGTGGCCCGGCGGTCGCCGAGGTTGGCGCCGAGCGAGAGCACCGCGCGGCTCACTCGCGCCCCCGCGTCAACGTCACGGACACCTCGGCGACGTCCACCCGCAGCGGCACCTCGGGCTTGTGCACGGTGACCTCCACGAGCGCGACGCGCGGGTCGGCGAGGCAGACGTCGGCGAGCCGCGCCGCCAGCGTCTCGAGGAGGTCCACGGGCTGCCCCGACACGACGGCGGCGAGGCGGTCGGAGAGCACCGCGTAGTCGACCGTGTCGTCCAGGTCGTCGGAGGCGGGCGCCGCGACATCCAGGGCGACATCGACGACGAACGTCTGGCCGTCGCGCCGCTCGCTCGGCAGCACGCCGTGGTTGCCGCGGGCACGCAGCCCGGTGATCCGCACGATCATCCGAGGTCGTCCATGTCCTCGGTCTGCGCGACCGCCGAGCCGTGGTGCAGCCAGAGTCGCCAGCCGCCGTCACGCCGGACGAAGACGTTCGTCGCCGCGACCGAGGCGTCGCCCGACGTGTCGCCGACGGACGTGAGGATGTTCTCGACGCAGCGCACCACGGCGACGTCGCCGTGCACCGTCACGTCGGAGTCGGTGAGGAAGAACTGGATGTACGGCGTGTTCGCGAAGATGACCGCCCACGACCGCATGATCCGGCTCGTGCCGCGCAGCACCCGCCAACCCGGATGCACGCAGGACGCGGTGTCGTCGTCGACCCACACGTTGCGCATCCGGGCGAGGTCGGACGCCTCGAACGCCGCGTAGAACTCGGCGTTCGCCGTCTCGACCGCCGCCTCGTCGCTCACCCGGTGGCCCGGATCGCCTCGACGACGCGCACCGCGTCGGCGGCCGACCGTACGGCGTGCACGCGCACGCCCCACGCGCCGTGCCACGCCGCGAGCGCCGTCGTCGCCTGCGTCGCGTCGTCCCGGTCGGTCACATCGCGCCCGTCGAGGACCGCCCCGAGGAACGTCTTGCGCGACGCGCCGACCAGCAACGGCGGACCGAGCGCGACGAGGGTCGGCAACGCGGCGAGCAGGGCGAGGTTGTGCGACGCGTTCTTCGCGAAGCCGAGGCCGGGGTCGAGGATGACGTTCGCCGCGTCGACGCCGGCGGCGACGGCGTCGTCGAGCCGTCGCAGCAGTTCGTCGCAGACCTCGCGGACGACGTCGTCGTACGCCCCCGGCGTGCCGGCGGGTCCGCGCGAGTGCATCAGGACGTACGACACCGACGCCCCCGCGACCACCTTCACGAGCGACGGGTCGGCGGTGCCGCCGGAGACGTCGTTGACGATGCGCGCGCCCTCGGCGAGCGCCGCTTCGGCAACCAGCGCGTGGGTCGTGTCGATCGACACCGTGACGCCCGCGGCGGCGAGGGCGCGGACGACCGGGCGTACCCGGCGCAGCTCCTCGTCGGGGTCGATGCGCGCCGCGCCGGGCCGGGTGGACTCGCCACCGACGTCGACCAGGTCGGCGCCCTGCGCGACGAGGGCGAGGCCGTGCGCGATCGCCGCGTCGGCATCGAAGTACGTGCCGCCGTCGGAGAACGAGTCGGGCGTGACGTTGACGACGCCCATCACGAGACAGCGCACGAGTCGAGACTAACCGTGGGCGAACGGCAGCCGCCGCAGCCACCCGGTCGGCCAGACGATGAATGCCTCCGCTTCGAGCGCCGCGATCGCGATCCGCGGTACGTCCCGGAGCGCGGGGAAGCACACATAGCGCGGCTCCCAGACGGGCCGGAACTTCGCGTTGAACCGGTACAGCGACTCGATCTGGAACCAGCGCGAGAAGAACAGCAGGAGCCCGCGCCAGGCCCGGATGATCGGGCCGGCGCCGAGCCGCTCGCCGCGTTCCAGCGCAGACCGGAAGACGGCGAAGTTCAGCGAGATCCGCTCGACGCCGAGGCCCGGCGCGGCGCGCAACGCCTCGACGATGAGGAACTCGTTGAGCCCACGGTCGGCGGACCGGTCGCGGCGCATGACGTCGAGCGAGAGCCCGCTGCCGCCCCACGGGACGAAGTGCAGGAATCCGCGTAGCCGCCCGCCCTCGTATGCCGTCACGAGGACCGCCTCGCCGTCGGCCGCGTCGCCGATCCGGCCGAGCGCCATGGAGAACCCGCGCTCGGTCTCGGCGCCGCGCCACGCGTCGGTGGCGTTGCAGACCGCGGCCACGTCCGCGGCGGGAATGTCGCGGGTACGGCGGACCTGCGCGGTGTAGCCCTCGCGTTCGACGTGCACGACGCACTGCCGGACGTTGCGCATCGCGCGTCCATCGAGGGTGAACTCGTCGACGTCGACGATCGCCTCGTCGCCGATCTCCAGGGCCGTGAGCCCCGCGCGCACCCACGCGGCGCCGCCCTGCTCGCCGCAGCCGACGACCGCGGGCACCCACGCATGGTCCTCCGCGAGCGCGAGGAACTCCTTGATCGCGCCGGGCCAAGCCTCCGGGTCGCCGATCGGGTCACCACTGGCGAGCGCGACCCCCGACACGATCCGGTACGCCACCACCGACTTGCCGGTCGGCGACCAGACCAGGCTCTTGTCGCGGCGCAGCGCGAAGTACCCGAGCGAGTCGCGCTCGCCCTGCTTCGCGAGCAGCGCGCGCAGCCGTACCTCGTCGTCGGGTGTCAGGTGCGGCCGGGGCTCCGGCGGGCGCAGCGCGAGATACGCGACGCTGAGCGCGGTGAGGATGCCGAGCGCGAGCAGGGTGTCGGCGATGACGTCGTCCGCGCGTTCGCCCGCGGCGTCGAACCGCAACGGCCCGTGCACTCCGACGAGACCGAGCAGGGCGTGCCGGACGACGGCGGCGACGCTGCGGTCGTTCGTGACGTGGTCGAGCCGGATCGTGACGAGCAGCATGCCGACGACGAACGACACGCCCACGAGCAGCAGCCCGACCCCGAGCGCGCGCCAGCGCGTTCGCGGGTCGCCCTTGGCGCGGAACTCGTCCCGGTACCTGACCAGGCCGGCCAGCACGACGCCCGCGACCACCGCCTCCTCGACGTCGAGGCCCTTCACGACGTGCAGGACGACGCTCGCCGCAAGCAGGGCGACGACGGCGCGCCAGGCCCGTCGCTTCCGGCGCCGCAACGAGTGGGCCAGCATGAGCAGCAGCAGCCCGGACACGACGGTCGCCGCCGTCGCCGCGTGGGTGAACGCGCCGGGCACGTACATCGTGAGCTGCTTGACCCGGGAGTTCTGCGCCGGGGTCAGCGCGCTGGCCAGGTCGAGCAGCCCGGCGAAGTAGGTGAGGATCCCGGCCACCCGGGGCACCCACCACCGCCGAGACTCCGCCGCCACGGGCGGCAGCCTATGCGGGAACCCCGGTGCTATTCCTTGTCGACGAGCTGCGCGACCACCGGGTCGAACAGCGGCGGCGAGACGGTCGGCGTCGGGGACGGGACGAACGGCGGGAACAGCACGTTCGTGTACATGCCGACGAGGTGCTGCATGAACGTCATGCCACGGTTGGGGTCGTCGTTCGTGTGCACGTACGAGATCGTCCCGGCCGCGCGCAGGTCCGCGACGAAGCCGTCGTCGTAGCGCTGCCCCTTGCGGTGGTTCGCGGCGAGGGTGATGGTCCAGTCCCGCTGGCCCTTCCACATCATCACCGAGGGCACCCGATCGCGCCGCGCCCAGTCGACCATCTCCGGGTCGTCGAGGTGGTTGGAGTACTGCGAGTTGTAGAGCGACACGACGTAGTTCTGCACCGGGTACGACAGCCGCATCGCGCGCAGGTTCGCCGCGAATGGCACGTGCGGGAACAGCCGCTCGATCAGCGCCGGGTCACCGCCGGCGAGGGCGACGTACTTCCGGAACGTCGTCGCCGGATCGTCCTTGAAGTCGAGGATGATGTAGGTGTCGGGGTAGTCGCGCATCAGCTCCAGCAGATCCTGCGCTCGCAGGATCGTGTACTTGCCGTTGAACTTGTGCCCGGCGACGTCGGCCCAGGTCGCCTCCCCGAAGGGCTTGTCCAGCCCGTACGACCGCTCGAGGCCGTCGTGCGCGAGCAGCACCGTGCCGTCGCCGAGGATCACCTGGTCGGACTCGAACACGCGGAACCCGCGGTCGTAGTTGTACAAGAACGCGTCGAGCGAGTTCGTGTACGTGTTCCCGTTGATGCCCCCCATCTCGTGGGCGACGACGCCGTACGGCGAGTACGAGTGCACGAACGCGTCCAGCTGCAGCGGCGCCGCCCGGGTGAACCCGATGTCGATCGTCGTCGTCCGGTACGCGAAACTGCGTCCAGCGCCGAAGCCGATCTTGTCGAAGGCGTTGCCCGGCTGGTACCAGAACACGTCGCCGTGCCGGTCGGCGTCGAAGTCGCCGCCCACCGGACGGTACGTGTGGCCAAGACCGAGCCCGACCGTCGTAAAGCCGCCGGTGGCCCGGCCGTAGTACGCCGCGTCGCGCGCCCCGCCGGCGCCGTACACGAGGACGTCGCGGGTCCCGTTCGCGTCGAAGTCGCCCCCGACCGGGACGCCGTCCGTGGCGATGTCGACGCTGCGCCCCGTGAACCCGCCGCCGGCCGCGCCGTACCAGAGCGCGTCGCGCGCCGCCGCCGCGCCGTACCACAGCACGTCGCGGCGGCGGTCGCCGTTGAAGTCGCCGACGACCGGCTCGTACGTTCCCAGCACCGACAGCGACCGCTCGACGAACGCGCCGTGCGGCCGCCCGAGCCACAGCGCGTCGGGCGCGGAGCCCGCGCCGTACCAGACGATGTCCTGGGCGTGGTCGCCGTCGAAGTCGCCGACGACCGGCCGGTAGATCCCCGGCACCGACACGACGACCCCGGCGAACCCGCGACCGGTCGACTTCGCAAGCCACAGCACGTCGCGCGCCGGACCCGGTCCGTACCAGAGGATGTCGGCGCGGCCGTTGCCGTCGAAGTCGCCGACGACCGGTGTGTACACGCCGTTGACGGTGACGCTCACCGGGGTGAACCGCCCGCTCGCGCGGCCGTACCAGAGGACGTCGGCGCCAGGGCCCGCGGCGTACCACAGGACGTCGGCACGGCGGTCGCCGTCGAAGTCACCGACGACAGGCGCATAGGTCCCCGGGACCGAGATCGGCGCGCCGTCGAACGTCCGGTCGGCGCGCCCCAGCCACAGGTGGTCCTGGATGTCGCCGGGGCCGTACCACAGCGTGTCCGTGCGGACGTCGCCGTTGAAGTCCGCGACGTACGGCGTGAGCTCCGTGGGAGCCACCGGCGTCCCGGGTGGCGCCGCGGGACGCTCGACGACCGGCGTCAGCGTGACCGGCGCGGGCACCGCCACCGTCGCGGCCGCCCCGGACACCGGAGCGACGCCGTACAGCGCCGCGACGAGGACGAGCGAGGCGATGGCACCGGGGGACAACGGACCTCCTCGGGCGTGGCCTATGGCCCTGTTTGCTCAGGATGTCCGGTGGCAAATCACCTGTCGAGGGGGGTACCGCCTGTCGCCGCGGCCAGCGGCGAATTTCCGGAAATCAGCGACCGCGGTCACGCGGCCATGTCGGCGAGATCTTACTACTAGGCGCGCGCGATGAGGGTCATGGCCTCGGCGCGAGTCGACGTCGAGTCGCGGAACAGGCCGCGCACCGCCGACGTGATGGTCTTCGCACCAGGCTTGCGGACGCCGCGCATCGACATGCACAGGTGCTCGGCCTCGACGACGACGATGACGCCCCGCGGCGAGAGCGCCTCCTCGAGGGCGTCGGCGATCTGCGTCGTCATCCGCTCCTGGATCTGGGGACGCTTGGCGTAGAGGTCGACGAGCCGGGCGAGCTTGGACAGCCCGGTGATCTCGCCCTTCTCGTTCGGGATGTAGCCGATGTGGGCGACGCCGAAGAACGGCACGAGGTGGTGCTCGCACAGCGACCACACCTCGATGTCCTTGACGAGCACCATCTCGTCGTGGCCCTCGTCGAACGCGGTCTTCAGGATCTCGCGCGGGTTCCTGCCGAGCCCGGCGAACTGCTCGGCGTACGCACGCGCGACCCGCGCCGGGGTGCTCCGCAGCCCTTCGCGGTCAGGGTCCTCGCCGACGCCGATGAGCAGCTCGCGTACCGCCGCCTCGACGCGCTGCGCGTCGAACGCCAACGTCAGTCCGCGCCGTGTTCGGGAGCGCGCCGGGGGCGCGCGGGCTTCGCGGGCGTCCGGGCACCGGCCCGGGTCCGGGCGCCCGCCGTCGAGCCGTTGGCGCCGGCCCGCGAACGGACGCGCCGTCCGGTCGGGTCGGCACCGAGCAGCGCGAGCTCGGCGGGCGTCATGACCGGCGGGCGGTCGGACGGGCGCCGCTTGCCGCCGTTGCCACGCCACGTACCGCGCGTCGGACGCTTCTGCACGGGCGCGAAGATCTCGAGGATCTGCTCGCGGGTCAGCGTCTCCTTGTCCATGAGCTGGAGCACCGCCTCGTCGAGCACGTCGCGGTACTCGACGAGGATCTCGAACGCCTCGTCGTGCGCCTCGTCGATGAAGCGGCGCACCTCCTCGTCGATCTCGGCGGCGACCATCTCGGAGTAGTCGCGCTGGTGGCCCATGTCGCGACCGAGGAAGACCTCGCCGTTGTTCTGGCCGAACTTGATGGCGCCGAGCCGCTCGCTCATGCCGTACTCGGTGACCATCTGGCGGGCGAGCGCGGTGGCCTTCTCGATGTCGTTCGACGCCCCGCTCGTCGGCTCGTGGAACACGAGCTCCTCGGCGGCCCGGCCGCCGAGCGTCATGGCCAGGTCGTCGATCATCTCCGACCGGGCGGCCATGTACTTGTCCTCGGTCGGCAGCGACAGCGTGTACCCGAGCGCGCGACCGCGGGACAGGATCGTCACCTTGTGCACGGGGTTGGAGTTCGGCAACGCGTGGCCGACGAGGGCGTGACCGGCCTCGTGGTACGCGATGACCTTCTTCTCCTTGTCGGACATCACGCGGGTCTTGCGCTCGGGGCCGGCGATGACGCGGTCGATCGACTCCTCGAGGACGTCGGTGGTGATCTCTTTCTGGTTCTGCCGGGCGGTGAGCAGCGCGGCCTCGTTGATGACGTTCGCGAGGTCGGCGCCGGTGAAGCCGGGCGTCCGCCGGGCGATGATGTCGAGGTCGACGCTCTTGGCGAACGGCTTGCCCTTCGCGTGCACCTTGAGGATCGCCTTGCGGCCCTCGAGGTCCGGGCGGTCGACGACGATCTGCCGGTCGAAGCGGCCGGGACGCAGCAGCGCCGGGTCGAGGATGTCGGGCCGGTTGGTGGCGGCGATGAGGATGATGTTGTCCTTCATCTCGAAGCCGTCCATCTCGACGAGCAGCTGGTTGAGCGTCTGCTCGCGCTCGTCGTGACCGCCGCCGAGGCCGGCGCCGCGGTGGCGGCCGACCGCGTCGATTTCGTCGACGAAGATGATGGCTGGGGCGTTCGCCTTGGCCTGGTCGAACAGGTCGCGGACGCGCGAGGCGCCGACACCGACGAACATCTCGACGAAGTCCGAGCCCGAGATCGAGTAGAACGGCACACCCGCCTCGCCCGCGACGGCGCGTGCGAGCAGCGTCTTGCCGGTGCCCGGCGGGCCGTACAGGAGTACGCCCTTCGGGATCTTCGCGCCGATGGCCTGGAACTTGGCGGGGTTCTCCAGGAACTCCTTGATCTCCTGGAGCTCCTCGATCGCCTCGTCCACGCCGGCCACGTCGGCGAACGTCGTCTTCGGCGTGTCCTTGCTCACGAGCTTCGCCTTGGACTTGCCGAAGTTCATGACGCGGTTGCCGCCGCCCTGCATCTGGTTCATGAAGAAGAACAGCAGCAGCACGACGATGCCGATGGGCAGCAGCCCGAACAGCAGGGAGACGAAGACGTTCTCGCGGGGACGGCTGACCGGGACCTTGGTCGACGAGCTCTTCGCGACGATCTTGTTGAACAGGTCCTTGCCCTGGTCGGTGAGGTACGTCGACGTGTAGCGCTTGGCCCCGATCTTGACCGTCAGGCTCTGCGCCTTGTCGTCGAACTTCGCCTCCTTGACGTCGGAGGTCTCGATCTTGGTGAGCAGCTCGGAGAGCGGCACGCGGTCCGCGGCGTTGACGCCGTTGAAGACCTGGAAGAACACCATCACCATGAGGATGACGACGGCGATCCAGACGAACGGTCCGCGGAAGTAACGACGAAAGTCCACGATGTCCCTGCTATGCGTGCCCGGCCGGCCGGGCTTGCGCCGAGCGGATCGAGGAGAGTCCTGCAGGCCACCGTAACACCGGCCCGTGGCACCCTCAACGCGGGTCAGGGGCCGGGGTGTTCCTTGAGGATGCCGATGTAGGGCAGGTTGCGGTACCGCTCGGCGTAGTCGAGGCCGTAGCCGACGACGAACACGTTGTCGAGGTCGAACCCGACGTACCGGACGGGAACGTCGACCTGTGCGGCGGCCGGTTTGCGGAGCAACGCGGCGACCTCGATGGACGCGGGCTTGCGGGCGCGGAGGTTGCGGAGCAGCCAGTTGAGCGTGAGGCCCGAGTCGATGATGTCCTCGACGACGAGGACGTGCTGGCCGGCCACGTCGCGGTCGAGGTCCTTGAGGATCCGCACGACGCCCGACGTCGACGTGCCGCTGCCGTACGACGCGATCGACATGAAGTCGATGGAGAGCGGGACCGAGAGTGCGCGGGCCAGGTCGCTGATGACCATGAACGCGCCCTTGAGCACCCCCACCATCCGGATCTCCCGACCGGCGTAGTCGTCGTTGATCTGCTTGGCCATCTCCTCGATCTTGTCCTTGATGTCGGACTCGGAGATGAGGACCTCGGCGACGGCGTCGTCGTACACGGGGCTCCCGGTGAGCTAACTGGGCGGAAACGCGAGCGTGTCACACCACCGCACGCCCGCCAAACCGCCGGGCAGCGCGACCGCGCCTTGACCGTGCCAGTCGGTGAGCAGCGCGTCCAGCGCCGCGACGTGCCCGAGCGTGAGGTCGGTCGGCGGGCACCCGGCTTCGATGGCCGCGCGGCGCAGCACCCGGGTCCGCAGCGCGTCGGGCAATGCGGCGAGCTTCGCTACGTCGAGGCCGGTCTCCGCGTACGCGTCCGCCGCGAGCCGGTCGAGCAGGTCGGCGTCGGCGCGAAGCAGGTCGGCGGTGCGCGCGAGCGCCTCGGCGACGCCCGGGCCGAGCTCCCGCTCCAGCAGCGGGAGCACGGTGGTCCGGACGCGGGTCCGCGCGTAGCGAGGGTCGGCGTTCGCGGGGTCCTGCCAGGGCGTGAGGCCGAGGGCGGCACAGGCGCGTTCGGTGGTCGCGCGCGCGAGGTCGAGGAACGGGCGGGCGTAGACCCCGCGCGCCCGCGGCATGCCCGCGAGCGAGCGCGGGCCGGAGCCACGGGCCAGCCCGAGCAGCACCGACTCGGCCTGGTCGTCGCGGGTGTGGCCGAGCAGGACGAGGGCGGCAGCGTGGCGTACGGCGGCGTCGTCGAGGGCGGCGTAGCGGGCGGTCCTGGCGGCCGCCTCGTCGGTGCCGTCCGGCCTGACGGTCAGCACCTCGGCGTCGACACCGAGGCCGGCGGCAACGTCGCGGACCGCGGCGGCCTGGTCGGCGGACCCGGCTGCCAGCCCGTGGTCGACGGTGACGCAGGCGGCGCGGCGGTCGTGCCGCGGCGCCTCCCAGGCGAGCGCGTGCAGGAGCGCGAGCGAGTCGGCGCCGCCGGACACCGCGGCGATGACGAGCGCGTTCCCCGGCGTGGCCGCGAGGGCCGTACGGACCGCCCGGCGGACGTCGGCGACCGCGGGGTCAAGCCGTGGCATCGACCCGCGCGACCCACACCGCCGGGTCGGCGATCTCCTCGGGTGTCGGCAGCGTCTCCGGCGACGTCCACACCTGGTTGAAGCCGGCCATGCCGATCTCGTCGACGACGGACGAGACGAACTTCTCGCCCTCGGCGTACTGCCGCATCTTGAGATCGAGCCCGAGCAGCCGGCGGATCACCCGGTCGACCCGTCCGGAGCCCTTGCGGCGCTGCTCGAAGCGTTCGCGGATCGTCGTCGCGGTCGGGACGACGGCCGGGCCGACGCCGTCCATGACGTAGTCGCCGTGGCCTTCGAGCAGGCTCATCAACGCCTGCAAGCGCGCGACGATCTCCCGTTGCTCCGGTGTCTGCAACGCCTCGATGAGGCTCACGCTGTCGCCGCCGGTCACCGCGCCGCGGACCGCGCTCGCGGCGTCGCGGAGGCGCTCGAGGACCTGCGAGGGGTCGAGGTCGGACGCCTCGACGAACGCGCGGACCTGTCCGGTGAAGTACTCCCGCAGCCAGGGCACCGCGGTGAACTGGGTGCGGTGGGTCACCTCGTGCAGCGTCACCCAGAGCCGGAAGTCGTGCGGGTCGACGTCGAGGCGGCGCTCGGTCTCGACGATGTTGGGGGCGACGAGAGTGAGCCGGCCGTTGTCTCCGTCCCCTGGCGGGAGGAACAGCTCGAACTGCCCGAGCACCCGCGCCGCGAGGTACGCCATGACCGTGCCGACCTGGACGCCGGTGACCCGCGAGCCGACCGCGCGGACGACGCCGCGCGGCTCACCGCGGCGTTCGACGAGCTTCTCCACGAGGGGTTCGAGGGCGAGCCGGAAGCCGTCGACGTTCGCCTTGATCCAGCCGACCCGGTCGACGACGGCGACGGGAACGTGCGCGTCGGGGATGGTCAGCCCGGTGAACGCGGTGACGTGGCGTTCGGCCTCGGGGACCATGCCGCGCAGCTCGGCGACGACGTCGTACGCCTCCTGCGGCGCGAGCGACGGACCGGGGCGGACCAGGGCCTTCGCCGTCGAGACCGCGACGTCCCAGTCCACGGTGCCGGCCGACATCAGGGCGTGCCTGCCGGATCTCGGCCGTCGCGAGCGGCGGTCACGGCGGTGGATCGCAAGGCGGCGGAGCCGGCAGGCACGCCCTGATGTCGGTCACTACTTGGCGCCGCCCCGCCGCTGGTTGGCGCGGAACTCGCGAGCCTTGACGAGGTAGCCGAGCGTGACCGCCGCCCCGAGTGCGAGCGCGCCGGCCAGGATCATCTTCGCGAACACGTACGTCCACGGCTTCCCGTTGAGGAGGTCCTGGTGGTTCGGCGGGATGTCGGGCTGGGCGTAGGCCGCGCCGGACAGCGCGAGCAGCAGCAGCGTCGTCGTCGTCGTGACGACGACCGCGCGGACGGGATGGCGAGACATGCCGCAGATGCTATCCGCAGCCACAGCCCGCGAGCGTGGCGGCCGCGACGTCGAGCGCGCGGGCGGCGGCACTGACGAACCTGGTCGGCAGCCTGTCGGCGGCGAACGCGAAGACGAGGAGCCGCCCTGACCGCGTCTGCACCAACCCCGCGAGCGTCGCGACGTTGTCGAGCGAGCCGGTCTTCGCGCGGACGAGCCCAGCCGCGGCGAGGGCGATGCCCCTGTCGTACCGGGTGGCCAGCGTCCCGGAGAACCCGGCGACCGGGAGCCCGCTGAGGAGCGGCGCCAACGCCGCGGTCCGCGGCGCGAGCGCGAGCAGCGTGACGAGCTGGTGCGGGGTGACCCGGTCGAGCCGCGAGAGGCCCGACGCGTCGACGAGCGCGGGGGCGTCGAGGCCGATGTCGCGCAACGCGCCCGCGACGGCCGCCGACGCCCCCGCGAAGTCGGTACGCCCGCGCCGGGCGATGGCGACGTGGCGGGCAAGCGCCTCGGCGAGCTCGTTCTCGCTGCGCTGCAGCATGCGTTCGACGAGGGCGGATACGGGTGGCGACGTGACGGACGCGAGGGGCGTCGCGGTGGCGGGCGCGCGGCCGCGGCGGAGGACGTTGCCGACGTGGACGCCAGCCTTGCGCAGCGCGTCACGGAGCTTCGCGGCGCCGGTGAGGTCGGGTACGCCCGACCTCTTGTCGTCGTCGGCGCTGATCTTGCCGTCGTCCACCAGGAACGCCGAGATCGGCGCGACCGAGCCCTCGGTGACGTACGACGCCTTCCACCCCGGCCCCAGACCCGGCGTCGTGAACAGCGACGTGTCCACGACGAGCGCGCCGGTGACCGTCACGACGCCCGCCGCCTTGACCCGGCGCGCGAGATCGACGAGCCGCGCGGGCTGCGGGTACGACACCGGACCGTCGACTGCGGTGAGCGTCGGGTCACCACCGCCGACGACGACGAGGTCGCCGCGGAGCGTGCCGTTCACGACAGGTCCGGCCGCTACGACGCGGGTCTCCAGCCGGTGGTCCGGGCCGAGCTGCTGCAACGCTGCCGCGGCGGTGAAGACCTTCGTCGTCGACGCGGGGACGGCGCCGACGTTCGCGCCGCGGTCGTACAGCGTCGCGCCGCTCGTCACGTCGAGCACCATCGCGTCCACCCGGGCGCCGAGCGCGGCCACGGACAGCGGACCGGCGAGCACGCGGGCGACCCCCGCCGCGGTCGCGACAGGCCCCGCGGACGGCGCGACGGCGAGGTCGGCGGGAGTGCGTACGGGGACGGGCGAGAGCGTGGGCAGCGGCGTCGGCGACAGCGTGGGCGTGGCGCTCGGCCGCGCGTGCCGCTCCGGCTCGCATGCGGCGAGCGCGAGGACGGCGCAGAGAGCGGTGGCGAGGCGCCGGGACGAGGGCACGCGGCAGACTAACCGCCGAGACGAGTCGCGAGGAGCAGCGGTGAACTTCGACGTCACGGTCGAGATCCCCAAGGGGCAGCGCAACAAGTACGAGATGGACCACGGCAGCGGGCGCATTCGGCTCGACCGGATGCTGTTCACCGCGACGCGGTACCCGGCCGACTACGGGTTCATCGAGAACACCCTCGGCGAGGACGGAGACCCGCTCGACGTGCTGGTGCTGCTGGACGAGCCGACGTTCCCCGGGTGCCTGATCGAGTGCCGGGCGATCGGGATGTTCCGGATGAGCGACGAGAAGGGCGGCGACGACAAGGTCCTCGCGGTGCCCGCGCACGACCCGCGCCAGTCGCACCTGCAGGACATCTTCCACGTGCCGAAGTTCGACCAGCTCGAGATCCAGCACTTCTTCGAGACGTACAAGGACCTCGAGCCCGGCAAGTCCGTCGAGGGCGCGACGTGGGTCGGCCGCGCCGAGGCAGAGGCGGAGATCGAACGGTCGTACGAGCGCCTGCGCGCGCGGCTCGCGTGAGGGGGCGGCGGCGCGGCAGCGCCCGCCTCACTTTTGGTGATCTTGGCGAGGTTTTGCACCGTATGCGTGCGAAACCTCGCCAAGATCACGAAAGGCGCGACGGGTGGCGGCGCTCCGCGCCGCCACCGACGCGAGGGACGACGCAGCGGACGACCGAGCCCTCGCTCGTGCTCAGCGCCGATACGTCCGCGGCGACCGCACGGACGAGGAACAGCCCGCGCCCGTTGTCGGTCGTCGTCGCCGGCAGGTCGTGGCCGCGATCGTCGAGGTCGGCGAGCCCCGGGCCGTCGTCGGCCACCTCGACGACAATCGCGTCGGTCAGCACCTCGACCCGCAGCGTCACGTCGGTCCGCGCGACGCGGACGGCGTTCGCGAGCAGCTCGCTCACCGCGAGCAACGCGTCGTCGGACGGCGCGCCGAGGTCGACCAGCCAGTGCCCGAGCGAACGCCGCGTCGCCGGCACCGCGGCCGCCTCCGGCGGGATGGTCCACATCCGCGTCGTGGCGGCGACGGGCACCGGCAGCCGCCGCAGGACGAGCGCGAGCGTGTCGTCGCGGCGTTCGGCGCCGTCGAGCGCGCGGCGGACGAGCTCCGCCGCGAGGTCACCGGCGGGCAGGTGCGCGACGTCCCGCGCGTGGCCGACCAGCGCGTCCATCCCAGCCAGGATGTCCTTGCGCGCCTCGACCAGGCCGTCGGTGTAGAGGACGAGCGCGTCGCGGACGTCGAGCGACACCTCGGCGATCAGGTCGCTGCCCGCGCCTGGCCAGCCGATCGCGCCGCCGGGCGCGGTGAGCTGGGTGACCTCGCCGCGTGCCGAGACGACGAGCGCGGGCGGGTGCCCGCCGGACGCGACGCGCACCCGGCCGGTGGACGGCTCGTACCGCGCGACGACGACGGTCGCGACGAGGTCGGGGTGCTGCGCGCCGAGCAGCGCGTCGGCCCGCCCGATGAGGTCCTCCAGCGGCGTGCCGTCGACGGCGACGGTACGCAGCGTGTGCACGACGGCGAGCGCGTCCTTGGTCGCGGCGACGCCGTGCCCGAGTACGTCGACGACCGCGACGTGCACCGCGCCGTCGGGCAGCACCTGCCAGTCGTACAGGTCGCCGCCGGTCGGCGCGGACGCGTCGGAGGCGAGGTAGCTGACGCCGAGCTCGGCGCCCTCGACGCCGGGGCAGTCCGGCATGACGGCTTGCTGGAGCTGCTCGACGACGACGCGTTGCGCGGCCTCGGCAGCGGCGAGGCGACCGAACGCCGCACGCAGCCGCGCGATCTCGTCGACCGGCGTGACGTCGCGCGCGACGACGACGAGCAGCTCGACGCGGTGGCTGTACGAGCACGACAGCCGTCGCGTCTCGCCCGTCGCGGTCGTGATGTGGATCTCGGTGGGCAGGTCCTCCCCCGGCCAGCCCGCGAGCGACACCGGCGCGTCGGCGGCGTCCCGCGCGTGCAGCCGGCCGAGCGCGCCCGGTCGCCCGACGACCGCGGCGGCGGAGAGGCCGGTGACGCGTTCCAAAGCGGGGTTCCACGACCGGACGACGCCGTCCGCCCCGACCGCGCAGATACCGTCGGACGTGGTGCTCACGATCTCGTCGAGCCGACGGCGTTCCTCGACGACGTCGGCGACGAGGCGGCCGCGCGCGAGGGCGCCCGCAGTCTCGCGGGCGAGCGTCGCGAGCACCGATGGCTCGGTGCCGCTCGGCACGCCGGCCTGGTCGAGCACGACGAGGGCACCGACGGTCCGCGCGTCGTCGACGAGCGGCGCGGCGATGCAGTCGCGCCACCCTGCCTCGGCGACCGCGCGGGCCAGCGGCTCGCGGCCACCCGACTCGATGCGTACGGCGCCAGGGTGCGCGGCGAGCGCGCCCGCGAGCGACGCGGCGTCGGCGGGCTCGGCGCTGACCTCGCACGTCCCGTCGCGGAACGTGTGGACTTGCCGCTCGCCCTCGGCGGTGAGGACGAGCAGCACGCCGCCCGCCTCGAAGCCGCGGGCGACCTCGGCGAGGAACTCGGGGATCGCCTCGCGCGGGTCGAGGCGTTCGGAGAGCACCTGCGCGGCCCGGTGCAGCACGCCGAGCCGCAGCCGGTCGGCGCGCGCAGTCGCGTACCCGCGGTACGCGAGGTGCAGCAGCAGCAACGGCACGGGGAACAGCACCACGGCGAGCGGGTGCGCGGCGTACGCGAGGACGTACAGCAGCCCGAGCACGGCGTTGACGAACCACGAACCGACCCATCCGGCGACGACGACCGGCAGCAGGTCGCGGATCACCGCGCGCGGCGTGCGGTGCTCGGCGGTCGCGACGACCAGGGTGAACGCGACGTTGTTGACGATCCACACGACCACGAGCGCGCCGACGAGCGCGCCGATGCCGGCCGGGCTGAGCCCGCGCGACGGCACCAGGCCGACGACCGCCGCGCCCGCGGCCGCGGCGAGCGACCACTGCGCGACGTTGAACGCCGCCTTCACCGGCGGCAGCCGCCGCCCCACCGATGTCGCGAGCTGGGCGAGCGCGACCGACCCGACGACCGCGCCGCCCGGGAACGCGAACAGCAATGGCGCCAGCGCCGCCTCCACCAGGTTGACGCCGTCGACCTCGTCGCCGTAGCGGAAGCGGACGACGAGCACCTCGGCCGCCGCGATGAGAGCGACGAGCAGCGGCAAAGCCGCCCAATGGGTCCGGCCGGGCGGCGTGACGTCGTACCGGCTGACCGCGACGCCCGCGACGGCCGCCGCGACGGCGAGCGTCGAGACGTACCCGACCAGACCGCGCCGCATCAGCGTCAGCTCCACGCGCCGAACCGGGCGCCTCCGCGCGCCGGACGACCGTAGTCGTCGGACTCCTTGGAGCCGTACCAGCTGCTGCCGAGCCACGAGTTGCCGAGCCAGGAGTTCCCCAGCCACGAGTTGCCGAGCCACGAGTTGCCGTACGGCTCGGTCGTGAGCAACGGCGCCGCCCACTGGCTCACGTACCAGGTCGTCTCGTTCCAGTTGCCCGACGTGAACTGCTCGCTGTCGAACGTCTTGGTCTGCCCCGTCGTGTCGCCGGTGAGGACCGGGCAGTCGCCGTCGAGGTCGCACCGCTCGCACTCGCCGAGGTGCGGGTCGCACACGCCGACGTGGACGGTCCCGCGCGCGCCGTCGAGCGACCCGCCGCCGACGGCGAGAGTGGCGACGTCGAGGTTCGCGAAGCCGGGCGGCGCGACGTCGGCGCCCAAGAGGCTGACGAGGCCCGCGCCGACGTCGGACGGGTCGTGGCTGGCAACCTTGCGGGCGGTCGCGGTCAACGCGAACTTCACCCGGTCCGGCGACCAGGTCGGATGGCGTTCGAGCAACAACGCGACCGCGCCGGACGTGACGGCGGTCGCCATCGACGTGCCGCTGCCGCGGCGGTACGCGGCGTACGGACCGCCGGCCAGCGACCCGCCACCGACCTGTTGCTCGATGTACGAGTCGGTCAGCCGCAACGACACCAGCCGCGCACCCGGCGCGACGACGTCGGGCTTGGCCACGGCGTCGTGCGTCGGGCCGCGCGAGGTGAAGTCGGGGAGCCGATCGTCGTCGACCTTCGTCGTCTCGCGGTCGTCGACCGCGCCGACGGTGACGACGAGCGGGTCGTCGCCGGGCTTGGCGATGGTGCCCGCCGCGTCGCCGCTGTTGCCCGCCGCGGCGACGACCGTGATGCCGGCGCGCCACGCCTGCTCGACCGCGAAGTTCAGCGGGTCGATGGAGTACGGCACCCGGCTGTTGGTGCCGAGCGAGAGGTTGAGGACCTTGATGCCGTACCGGTCGCGGAACGACACGACCCACTGGATCGCGGCAAGCACCTTGCTGACGTCGGTGGCGCCGTTCCGGCCGGCGATCTTCAGCGAGACGATATCGGCGGACGGCGCGACACCGGCGAACAGACCCGCCGACGACGCGCCGTTGCCGGCGATGAGACCCGCGACGAACGTCCCGTGGCCGTACCGGTCGATGCAGTCGCCCTCGCCGGAGAAGTCGACGCAGCTCACGTCGGGGCGCACCGTGCCCGTCTGGCCGGCCGGGCCGACGCCGCCGGGGTCGACCACGTCGACGACGCGGCCGGCGAGGTCGGGGCTGTCGCTGACGCCCGTGTCGATGAGCGCGACCCGGACGTGCCCGCCGGTCGAGCCGTCCGCACCGAGCGCGGTCGCGCCGATCTCGTCGCGGAAGACCGACCGGACCCGGACCGCCTTCGCGCCATCAGAGGCGTCCGAGGCGTCCGAGTCCGCGAGCGCGGTGAACTGGACCGGGAGGTCGGGCGTGACAGCGCGGATGCCGGGCTCGCGGGCGAGGGCGGCGGCGGACGGGACGCGGGCGGCGACGCCGAGGACGAGCGGGAGGTCGCGGGTGACCGTGCCGCCGAGGCGGCGTACGGCGGCGGCCGCGCTGCCTGGCGCACGGCCCTGGACGACGACGTTGTGGGAGGGCGGTGCGGAGGCTCGGGCGGGGCTCAGCGGGGCGAGGAGCCCGGCGGCCGCGACGGCGGCTCCGAGCAGGCGACGTGTGCGCACGGTCGGCTCCCTCCCTGCCTTACGTGGTGCCCCCGCACACCCGCGAGGCAACATCCTGCACGCATCGGCGTTCCGGGCAAAGAGGGGTGATTCGGGCAACGGAGCAGACGGCGCTCGGCTCGGGCGTAGCGAGCGGGAGCCAGTGGCGCGGCTGGCAAGGCGAAGGAGGGCCCGGTAGCGGGCTACCGGGCCCGACGACAACGCAGCCAGGCGCGTCAGTGGCCCCGCGTAGCAGCCCGAGGAGGGGTCCCGCGCGGGCCGGGGGGGTGGCCCGCGCG
>CBQZLL010000016.1:0-20114 GCA_967749945.1 uncultured Frankiaceae bacterium | reverse complement strand
GACGAACACCGCCGTCGCCGCGGCGACCGCGGGCACCAGGCGTACGGCCCAGCGGCGGCGCCGGATCCGCCGCGCGACCCGGGCCGGCAGCGTCGCCGGGGCGGCCGGTCGCGGCAGGGCGGCGGTGAGCACGCTGAGGCGGTCGAGGTCGGCGATGTACGCCGCGCAGTCCGCGCAGCCCGCGAGATGCGCGTCGAGCGCCGCCGTGTCGGCGAGCTCGCCGTCGGCGCGGGCGCTCGCGCGCAGGCGGGCCTCGTCGTGGTCGGTCACGCGCGCACCGCCTCTCGCAACCGAAGCCGGGCGCGGGACAGGCCGGACATCACCGTGCCGACCGGGCAGCCGAGCGCGGCCGCGATGTCGGCGTACGAGAGCCCGTCGCGTTCGCGCAGCAGGAACATCTCCCGCTGGTTCGCGGGCAGTGCCGCGAGCGCGGCGCGGAGCCGGACCAACGACTCGTCGGCCACCGCGACGCCCGCGGGGTCGGCCGCGAGATCGGGCACGTCGAACCAGTCGGGCGGCGGCACTTCGGCCGGACGGCGGCGCTGGCGGCGGGCGTGGTCGCGGACGACGTTCGCCGCGATCGCGCAGAGCCAGCCGCGCATCGACGTCTCCTCCCGGAACCCGCGCCGTCCGCGCCACGCCCTGAGGAACGCCTCCTGCGTCAGGTCCTCGGCGAGCGGGCGCGCGCCACCGACCCGGCGCAGGACGAAGCCGAACACGGCGTCGCCGTGCTCGCGGACGACCGTCGTGAAGTCGTCCGCGCCGGCGGGCGGTCCCGGTGAGCGCGGCATCTGTCCGACAGGTTGGACGACACGCGCGGGGAGTTATTCCAGTGACACGGCTACGAGAGCGGGCAGATCTTCGGCGGGCTCGGGCACCCGAGGAAGCAGATGATCTCGAAGCCGGGCGCGCACGAGTGTGTCGCCGACGCCGGCGTCGCGGTCAGGCCACCGAACGCCATCCCGACGGCGGCCAGGGCAAGCAGGGTCCGACGCATCGTTCTCCTCCTCCGTCGCACGGATACCGGACGAATGATGCTTTACCGAACACCGGAACGCTAGAAGAGGACCGACGTGAACGAGCCGATGGTCGCGAATCCCACGGTCTCGTACGCCCGGCGGGCGGGGATGTTGTAGTCGTTGACGTACAGGCTGACGACCGGCGCGACGGAGTCGAGCGCGTAGTGCACGACCGCCGAGGTGCCGCGGGTGCCGATCCCCTGGCCGCGCAGCGACGGCTCGGTCCAGACACCCTGGATCTGGCACGCCTGGGCTGTCGCCGAGCCGATCTCGGCCTTGAACAACACCTGCCCGTCCTCGATGAGCGCGAACGCCCGCCCGTCCGCGATGAGCTCGGCCACCCGCGCGCGGTACAGCGAGCCGCCGTCCGACCCGACCGGAGAGACGCCGACCTCCTCGGTGAACATCGCGATGCACGCGGGCAGCAGGGTGTCGAGCTCGTCGATACGGACCCGGCGAACGCCACGTTCGGGCTCGACCGACGGGCGCCGGTCGATGGACATCAGCGGCTGCCGGCGGACGTCGCGCGCGGGCCCCCACGACGGGAACAGCAGCGACCACATCGCCTCGACGGAGGGACTCGGGCCGACGATCGACGAACAGTGGCGGCCCGCGCGGCGGGCGCGTTCGGCGAAGTGCTGGATCGCGACCGGACTGCACTCGACGGGCATCAGGTTGGCGCCCGCGTAGCAGAGCGAGACGAGGCGGCCGTCCTCGGAGTAGCCCCAGAGCTCGGCCGCGAGGCGGCGGCTGTCAGCGCCGACGGACTCGAGGCGTGAGGCGACGAACACGTTCGAGACCGGGTCGCGCGAGACGACCTCCAACGCGGCGTCCAGGTCGCGGTCGTCGAGGAGGCGGACGGCCTCGCGGGCGCGGAGCAGGGTCAGCTCGCGGTCACGACGGGGGCGCCCGGGAGCGTCCCTCCGGCGGCCATCTCGTCGGCAATGCGGATGGCCTCGTACACGAGCGTCTCGACGATCTGCGACTCGGGCACGGTCTTGACGACCTCGCCGCGGACGAAGATCTGACCCTTGCCCTTGCCGGAAGCGACCCCTAGATCAGCCTCGCGGGCCTCGCCCGGACCGTTCACGACGCAGCCCATGACGGCGACGCGGATCGGCACGGTCATCCCTTCGAGCGCGGCCTCGACCTCGGCGGCAAGGCGGTACACATCGACCTCCGCGCGGCCGCACGACGGGCACGACACGATCTCGAGACGGCGTTCGCGCAGCCCGAGGCTCTCGAGGATCGCCAGCCCGACCTTGACCTCCTCGACGGGCGGCACGGACAGCGAGACGCGGATCGTGTCTCCGATGCCTTCGGCGAGCAGCGCGCCGATGCCGACGCACGACTTGATGGTCCCCTGGAACGCCGGGCCCGCCTCGGTGACGCCGAGGTGCAGCGGGTAGTCGCACCGCGCCGCGAGCTGGCGGTACGCGTTGATCATGACGACGGGATCGTTGTGCTTGACGGAGATCTTGAGGTCGCGGTAGCCGTGCTCCTCGAACAGCGAGCACTCCCACAAGGCGCTCTCGACGAGTGCCTCGGCGGTCGGGCGGCCGTACTTCTGCAGCAAGCTCGGCTCCAGCGAACCGGCGTTGACGCCGATGCGGATCGAGATGCCGGCGTCAGCCGCCGCGCGGGCGATCTCGCCGACCTTGTCGTCGAACTTCTTGATGTTGCCCGGGTTGACGCGCACGGCCGCGCAGCCCGCGTCGATCGCGGCGAACACGTACTTCGGCTGGAAGTGGATGTCGGCGATGACGGGGATCTGCGAGTGCCGGGCGATCTCGGGCAGCGCGGCGGCGTCGTCGGTGTCGGGCACGGCGACGCGGACGATCTGGCAGCCGCTCGCGGTGAGCTCGGCGATCTGCTGGAGGGTGGCGTTCACGTCGGAGGTCTTCGTCGTCGTCATCGACTGGACGGAGACGGGCGCGCCGCCGCCGACCAGGACGTTGCCGACCGCGATCGGCCGGCTCTCCCGACGGGGCGCGACCTGCGGGAGCGGCGGCGCCGGCATGCCGAGGGAGATGGTCATCGTCAGCCCTTGAACGGATTGGCGATGGGGTTGCTGATGCTGGCCCAGACGAGGAACAGCGCGAGCGATCCCATCACGACGATGAACGCGACCATGGCAGGCATCAGTTTACGGAGATCCACCCGGCCGGGGTCCGGCCGCCCGCGCAACCGGGCGAACCCCGACCGCGTCTGCTCGAACCCGAGGATCGCCAGGTGCCCGCCGTCGAGGGGCAGCAACGGCAGCAGGTTGAACAGGCCGACGAACACGTTCAGCGCCGCGATCATCGACAGCAGGGCGAGGAGGCTCCCGGCCTCGAGCGCCTGCCCGCTGAACCGGCCGAGGTCGACGACGCTGACGAGCCCGCCGTCGTCGATCTGGCGTTCGGTGCCCTTCGGCTGCTCCTTGAACAGGTCGGGGACCTTGCCGGGCAGCTCGGTGAGCGCCGCCAGCGACCCAGTCGTCAATTCGCCGATGAGCGAGCCGCTACGGCCGATCGCGGTGATCGGGTTGTAGTGCTTCGTCTCGCCCGGGGTGATGCCGATCATGCCGACGTTCGAGACGTTGCCGTCGTCGTCGGTACGGTCGATGCGCTGGACGTTCACGGTCAGGGTGACTCGCGTGCCGTCGCGCCGCACGACGAGCTCCGCGGGGCCGGCCTCGTGGGCGCGTACCCGCGTCGTGAGGTCCACCCACTTGCGGATCGGCTGCCCGGCGAACGCGACGATGCGGTCGCCCTCGCGAACGCCGGCGGCGAGCGCCGGTGCGGGCGGCCGGCCCGCGCACGAGGCCGCGGCGTCGGACTGGACGCATTGCGACAGGTGGGAGACTCGCGTCGTCTCGGCCTTCGGCTCGCCGACCGCCACCAGCGCCGCGAAGATGACGACGAACGCGATGAGGAAGTGCATCGTGGAGCCCGCGGCGAGGACGACCGCACGTTGCCGGGCCGGGAAGCGCCAGAACGCGCGCGGCTCGTCGGCCGGGTCCTCGAGCTCCTCGAGCTGGGTCATCCCGACGATCTTCACGAAGCCACCCACGGGCAACGCCTTGACGCCGTACTCGGTCTCGCCGCGCCGGGTCGACCACAGCGTCGGGCCCATGCCGATGAAGTAGCGGCTCGCGTACATGCCGAACCGCTTCGCGGTCAGCAGGTGCCCGAGCTCGTGCAGCGCGATGCTGCCGAGCAGGGCGACGACGAACACGAGCACACCGACGACGGCCACTACGAGACTCCCCTGACCAGGTCCCGGGCACGGTGGCGTGCCCAGGCTTCCGCATCGAGAACATCGGCGAGGTCCGTCGAGTTCCGCACGGTGTGTTCGTCGAGAACCTTCGCCACGGTCTCGACTATCCCTCGGAACGGCAACCGGCCGTCGAGGAACGCGGCAACGGCCTCCTCGTTCGCGGCGTTGAAGACACCGGGCGCGGTGCCCCCGGCCTCCCCCGCCGTCCGGGCGAGCGCGACCGCAGGGAACGCGGTCGGGTCGAGCGGTTCGAACGTCAGCGTGTGCGCCGCCGTCCAGTCCATCGGTGGCTGCGCGCCGGGCAACCGGTCCGGCCAGGAGAGACCGAGCGAGATCGGCAGGCACATGTCGGGCGGGCTGACCTGCGCCAGCGTCGAGCCGTCGGTGAACTCGACCATCGAGTGCACGAGGGACTGCGGATGGACGACGACGTCGATGGCGGCGTACGGGACGTCGAACAGCAGGTGCGCCTCGATCACCTCGAGGCCCTTGTTCACCAGCGTCGCGGAGTTGACGGTGATGACCGGGCCCATGTCCCACGTCGGGTGCGCGAGCGCGTCCTCGACCGTCACGCCGGAGAGGTCGGTTCGACCACGGAACGGCCCGCCGCTCGCGGTCAGCACGAGACGGCGTACCTCGGCGCGGCGGCCCCCGCGCAGGCACTGCGCGAGTGCCGAGTGCTCGGAGTCGACTGGCACGATCTGCCCCGGCTTCGCGCGCGCCTTGACGAGCGGCCCGCCGACGATGAGCGACTCCTTGTTGGCGAGCGCGAGAGTACGGCCCGCGTCGAGCGCGGCGAGCGTGGGGGCGAGCCCGAGCGAGCCGGTCATGCCGTTGAGCACGACGTCGCACGGCCACGCCGCGACCTCGGCGGCCGCCTCGGCGCCCGCGAGGATCTTCGGCACGGCGTAGTCGCCGCTGCTGAAGCCGCGGCGTTGCGCGGCGGTGTAGAACGCGAGCTGGAGGTCCTGCGCGGCGCTGGCGCGGGCTACGGCGACGACCTCGACACCGAGGTCGAGCGCCTGCTCGGCGAGCGCGGCGGGGTCGTTCCCGCCGGCGGCGAGGCCCACGACGCGGAAACGATCGGGATTGCGCCGGACGACGTCGACGGCCTGGGTCCCGACGGACCCGGTCGAACCGAGGAGGACGACGTCGCGCACCGGCCCATTGTCCCGCACCGCGGCAACCCCACGACGGAGGGGACGTTTCGGGCGTCCTGCCGGAAAGTCGTCACCCCGAATCTGGTAATGCCGCCCCCGGTGATCCGTGCTGTCGGGCAGGACCAGGACGAGGGGGCGACCAATGCGGGCGACGCCAGTGCTGTTCGCGAGAGTCATTGCCGTAGGACAGGGTGGGGTGTTCGACGTGTCTCCCGCGAGCGCTGTCGCGTGCGGGTCACCGCCCGGCAACGGCGCGGGACCGGCTGCACGTCCCGCTGCGACGACCCCAGCACGCTGACGGTGAAGGCGACATGCGTCGGGCTGCCGGCCAAGACCTGCACGTACGGCTCGGTCAACGGCACCGGCGACTGGTCGTGCTCCTCGAACATCGGACCCGTCACGTGCGACGTCGCGCCGCGCAAGGCGCACGGCAAGGGCGGCGTCGTGCCGTTCGACGGCTCGGCTCAGATCGTCGGCGCCTTCCTCAACGGCCAGCCCGTCGCCGGTGGGGCATCGGCGAGCTACCCGGTCTTCGAGGGCACTGGCGTCACACGTCGCCTGCCGGAGTGCCGTGCGGCGGCCCGGTCGACGCGCTCGTCCTCGGGGTGATAGCCGGCTCGTAACCGACCCCAAGATCCCCGGGATGCCCCGACACCTGCGGGCGTTCGGCGCGTAAGACGCATACCCAGACGAACCTGAAGGAGAACACGCATGGCTGCACACGTGGGGGGCGGGCGCCGGACGGCGGCCCGGCTCGTGGGATGCGCGGCGGCGGTCGCGACGCTGTCCGTCGGAATGGCCGTACCGCCGCTCGCCGCTCGGGCGGCAGTGGCGACGCCGGGCAGCTTCGTATCCGGCGTGTCGGTCGAAGTGCCGTCGCTGCGGACGGAGTTCACGACGACGTTCGCCAACCCGGACGGTACGCACACGACGAGCATCGCGACCCGACCGGTCCACTACCTGACGGCCGCGGGCTGGACGCCGATCGACACGGCGCTGGTGAGCGACGCGACCGGCGTGCTGCGGACGGGCGCGAACCGGTGGTCGGCGACGTTCGCGCCGACGCTCGCGGGCGGCGTACGCGTCGCCGACGGCGGCGCCTCGCTGGCACTGACGCCGCTCGGCTCGGCGCCCTCGGTGCCGGTGCTCGGCGCCGACGCGAAGTCCGTGACGTACCCGTCGGTGTGGCCGGGCGTGGACCTCCGCTACCAGGTCTTCTCCGACGAGGTGAAGGAGGAGATCGTCCTCACCAGGCGGCCGGACCGTACGACGTTCTCGTTCGCCACCGGCACGCCGCTCGTCGCCGACCCGGCAGTGCCCGGTGGGCTGAAGCCGGCCGGCCCACTGGCCGCGCGGTGGCGGGTGCCGCCACCCGTGGTGCTCGACAAGCAACGGGTGCCGCTCTCCGCCCAGGTCGCGCGCTTCGTGCCCGCGGCCGGGCCGCGAGTGGACGTCGTGGTCGACCAGACCTGGCTCGACGGCCTCGCCGACGCAGACTTCCCCGTCGTCGTCGACCCGACGCTCAACACCGGCGCCGACTACAGCGCGGCGTTCGAGGGCGCGGGGCACATCCAGACCTGCGGACCGCCGTGCAACTTTCGCGTCGGCGAGTACCCGCCCGAGGGCTGGAACCCGTGGCGGTCGCTCATCCACTTCCCGTACGAGAGCCTCTACGGCAAGAACGCGTCGTACGTCCAGATCAGCGTCTACAACTGGTCCGGCGGCTGGAGCACCAACTACCCGATGGACGTCGTGAAGTCGACGGGTGACAACTGGTCGCAGTTCGCGGAGACGCTCGTCGACAACAGCTACGGCACGACGAGCTACACATTGACCAGCACCACGTTCCGCGACTACATGAACTACTACCTCGCGAACCAGCAGTCCTGGAGGTTCAAGTTCCTCGGTGAGGAGTCGTCGCCGTCGGTCGAGTCGTACAAGGCGTTCGACGCGTTCGAGATGCGGATCGACTGGGACTACGTCGCGCCGACGCTCACGACCGGCCCGATCGCGGCGCCGTCGACCCTGTACGAGGACCAGACCGTCACGGTCAGCCAGGCGTGGTCGCACGCGACCGACCAGGCCCGGCTGTTCGTGTGCAAGGCCCCCGGCGTCACCGTGAACGGCTGCACCGGCGGCCAGTGGGGATCGAGCGGCTACGGCTCGTCGGGGACCTCGCAGGCGTCGTTCGTCCCGGGTCACAGCATCGGCGGCAACACGTACTACACGTACATGTGCAGTGTCGGCGCCTGCTCAGGCGCCGGGTCGGGGTCGTTCGCGGTCCTCAACCGCGCGCCGTCGGCGGGCTCGATCACGGCCGGCCCCAACCCGGTCCGCGAGGGCTCGCCGATCACCTGGACGGTGCCGTTCACCGATACGAACACGGGCACCAGCCGCGCGACGGTCTGCAAGACCGCGAACATGAACGGCGGCTCGTGCGACGCCGGTCAGCAGTGGGCGGTCGGCGGGTTCGGCGGCTCGGCCGCGACCGCATCGTGGACCGCGCCGGTCAATTACGGGTCGGGACCGTTCACGTACTTCGCGGCGGCGTGCGACCAGAACAGTGCGTGCAGCACGCCGCAGTCCGGCACGTTCAGCGTGCAGGACGTCGCGCAGGGCGGCGGCCCGACCGTGACGCCGAACCCGGTGCCCGTCGGTACGACCGCGACGTTCAGCGAGACGTGGTCGTCGACCGAGGGGCAGAAGCTCGTCGTCTGCACGACCAACGCGATCAGCAACGGCACGTGCTCCGACGGCGCGTGGGCGTCGGGCAGCGTCTCCGCGACCAGCCCCTCGACCGCGCAGTTCACGCCGACGACGGCGCACCTCGGAGTCCGGAGCTACACCGCGTTCCTCTGCACGGCGACGAACGCGTGCGACAGCGGCTCGTCAGGCACGTTCCTCGTGCAGGACCCGCCGGACCTGACGTCGTGGTCGGACAGTCCCGACCCGGCGGACCCGGGGACGCCGGTCACGTTCACCCTCGGCTGGAACAACTCGGTCGAGTCCGTCCGCGCGGTCGTCTGCAAGACGAACGTCGTCAGCCAAGGCGCGGGCGTGCAGGCGTCCTGCCCGGGTGGCGCGTGGGCGACGGGCTCGGCCGGCGCGAGCAGCCCGGCGACGGCGTCGTTCACGCCGACCGCCGCCGACTCGGGGACGCGGACGTACTACGCCTTCGCCTGCACCAGCACGGCCGACGGCAGCGCGTGCTCGGCGTCGGGGTCGTCGACGTTCACGGTGAACGCGGTCGCGGCCGCGAACGTCACCGCGGACCCCGCGACCCAGGCGCACACCGCGGGCGAGGAGGCGGTCGTGACGATCACGACGACCGACGCGGCCGGCAACCCCGCGCCGAACGCACCGCTGACCATCAGCCGGAGCGGTGCCAACCCGCAGATGGGCCAGGCGTTCGCGACGAACCTCAGCGGCGTCTACACGTACCGCTACACCGGGCGTAACCCGGGCGTCGACGTGATCGAGGTCGCGACCACGGCCGGGAAGACCGCGACGGTGACCGCGGTGTGGGCGGTCGGTCCGCTGGGCGCGTACCCGTCGGACACCTGCGCGGCCGGTGGCAACGTCGTCGGCGGCTACGTCGGCGACACGTACCTGCACGTCCGGCAGGACGCGAACCCGGCCGACCCCGACGAACGCCAGATCTGCGTCGCCGGGCAGGCGAGCGGCAGCCACCTCGGCGGCCTGCTGCGCGTCAGCGCGGGCGCGGGCAGCGTGAGCCCCGACGTCGGCGTCGACACGACCGCGACCGATGCCGCGTCGTGCCTGCCGATCGGCGAGCACGTCGAGGGCGGCCGGCTCAACGGCGAGGACTTCACCGTCGACGTCGCGCCCAACCCGGACGGCACGTTCGGCGCGTGGATCTGCGTCCAGTACGGGTCGACGTACGTCCGGCTGCGGGTCACCGCGAGCGAGGCCGTGACGGTCGGCTTCCTGCCGGACCAGACCACGTCGCACAGCACGTACGCCGCTCCGGCGCAGACCGCGCAGTGGTCGGCAACGTGCCGGGCGAACGGCGGGACCCGGGTGCTCGACCTGCTCGTCGGCACGTCGACGCCGGTCGTCCTCTACACCTGGTCCGAGTCGAGCACGAAGTCGCACGTGTGCGTCCGGGCCGGGTCGACGGGTGGCCGGCTCGACGTCGACGGCTCGGTGGTGCCGGGGTACTCGACCGGCACGACCAAGGACGGCAGCACGCCGCACGAGCTGGTCACGCTGGAGACGCCGGCGATCTCGGTCTGGACCGTCGACCCGGCCGCGCCGACGTTGCCCGCAGGCGTGTACGTCAACGTCCTCGGCACCGGGTTCCGGGTCACCGTGACCGGTGGGTCGGGCAGCGTCGCGACGTTCCGGCAAGACCCGTCGTGAGGGCTCGCGGCGCGGTAGCGCCCGCCACCGAACTTCGTGATCTTGGCGACATTCAGCACCGCCCCACGCGGGGCAACGTCGCCAAGATCACGAAAATGTGGACGACGCGCGCGGTGATCGTGGCGCTGCTCGCCGCGGCAACGCTCACCAGCACTGGCCACGCGGTGTCGACCCCGACAGCGGGCCTGCTTGACGACAACGCGTTGGCGGCTGTGGAGCGATCCGTCCCCGGCTTCGCCGGCACCTGGGTGGACGGGGGCACGCTCGTCGTCGCCTCGACGCGCGGTACGGGCGCCCTGGCGGGGCAAGCGCGACACGAGCTTGCCCGGCTGCTCGGTCGCCCGGACTTCGCGTCGTTGCCGGTCGCGGTGCGCCCGGCGCGTTACACGTTCGGCGAGCTGACCGGCTGGCACGACGCCGTCAGCCACGCGGTCCTCGGGCTGCCCGGCACGGTGTTCACCGACGCGGACGAGCGAGGCAACGTCGTCCGCGTCGGAGTCGAGGACGTCGCGCGGCAGGCCGCTGCGATCACCGAGATCGCTGCGACGAACGGAGTCCCGGCCGAAGCGCTGGTCATCGAGCACGCCGATCCGGTCCGCACCACCGCCGACCCGATCCAGGAGGTCACGGATCTGAGCACGCCGTTCCTCCCCGCGGCGGGCGGCCAGGAGATCGCCTTCGCGACGCTCGACAACGTCCTTGGCTACCTGTGCACGCTCGGGTTCCCCGGCATCAACGGCGCCAACACCGGCTTCATGACGGCCTCGCACTGCAGCGCGGCGCAAGGCAGCGTCGACAGCACTCTCCACCGCCTGACGGGTCTCGGCCCGCCGATAGGCATCGAGGTCGCTGACCCACCGCTGTTCACCGGCGGCGCCTGCCCGGTCGGGCGCCTCTGTCGCTACAGCGACGCGGCGTTCTCGACGCTGGTCGTCCCGCAGATCTACAACCGCGGACACCTCGCGCACCCCAGGCTCGATTCGCGTCAGTGGGACGGGTTGTGGACGTTCCGGGTCGCCGCGGAGGAGAGCACGATCCTCGGCGAGACGCTCACCAAGGTTGGGCGGACGACCGGGCGCACCGTTGGCGTCGTCACCGGGACCTGCATGAACTTCAACGTCTCGTCCACCAACATCACGATGCTCTGCCAGCACCAGGTGAACCTCTTCAACGGCGGGGGCGACAGCGGCTCGCCGGTCTTTCGAATCTTCGCCGGCGACGACGTCGCGACGAAGGGACTTCTGTGGGGCCAGACCAGCGGCGGCGCCGCCGTGTTCAGCCCCATTGCCAACATCGAGAGCGAGCTGGGCCCGGTCGCCACCTGCGCGCCCGAGTTCGGCTGCTGACTCGACTCAGCGACGCCGACGGCGGCCAGAGGCACGAAAGCACGAGCGCTCGCCCTGTCCACCGAGCTGGACGCGGGCAACCTGCAACCTCGACAAGGTCCTCAAGTCGGCTGCCCACACAAGCTCGTCCACCGTCTCCCCGCCGAGACACTCGACAAGATCGCTGACGACTACCAGGCCGGCGCCATGGCAGCCAACCTCGCCGACGAGCACTGCTTCTCCAAGGCAACCGTGCTCCAACTGCCCAAGAACCGCGGCGTGCCGACGCGCTCACGCGGCTACCGGTCGCCTGCCTCACGTTGTCCTCGAGCCACTTGGAGCCCCTCGGTGTTGAAGCCCGTCCACGCCGTCGTCGCACTCGGTCGGGACATGCGGCGAGCCCACGGTCGTCCCGACGGACGACGCGCAGTCATGGTCGGACCAGTCGGTCCGCCCGTCGAGTCGCACGAGGAAGCACGAGTCTCTTCCTGCCTCCCCCGTCTCACGAAAGCGTCGGCCCGCGAGTCGGTCACAGCTTGCCAGTCTTCGACCACGGTCGAGACTGGCCCGGCCAGGTCGTGTCAGGGGATGGGGTTGAGCAGGCCCAGTCCCGCGAACGACCCGGCACCGGTGGCGAACGCCGCCTCGACGAACAACTGCATACGCTGGATGGCGCCGCCGTCGAGCGTGCAGTTTCCGGCCGTCCAGAAGGTGAGGTTCGTGCCGAGGTACGACCACGACCCGCCCATGCCCGTGCACGTCATCCCTGGCGCGGTCATGTCCCAACTCAGGCCGGCGATGGCAACGTCGGACACGAGGTCGCCGCTGCACGGGCTCGAACCCGTCACGTGGACCTCGCCGACGACACCCTCGTACACGAACACCGGCGCGTCGGCCGTGATCGTCGCCTGCCCCGTGGCGCACGTGAGAGAGCCGAGCACCGGGCCGATGCCCTGCGACGGCGCGCTCGCGACCACGTCGGGCGACGCGATCGTCCCGTTGAAGCTGCCGGCGGCGACCGTTCCATCGAGCGTGAACAGCACCCCCTCGTCGGTACCGTCCGCCAGCGTGCACGGACCGCCCAGGTCACCTCTGACGAGAGTGCCCTCACGGATCCACGACCAGCCGATTCCCGTGCAGGTGACGCCGGGACCGGTGAGGTCCGCGGTGCCGTTGCCATGGTCGACCGAGGTCAACGACGCGTCGCAGTCGGACGTGGCGGTCACGATGAGATTGCCGACGTCGCCGTTGAACACGTGGAAGGGCGAGACGAGCGTCATGCTCGCCGCGGTGCCGTCACACGTGAAGGTGCCGCTGGCATAGCCGCCGCCGCCGACATGCGCGGCCTGCGCTGCGTGTGGTGCAAGCGCGGCCGCAACGAACGCGGCGGCCGCGTGCGAGGTGAGACGACGCTGTCTCATCGGTCTCCTTCGTAGGGGTGAGGAGGCGGCGGCCGACGATAGCGTGCGCGCTCGCGACGGATCAATGCAGTGACATCGGGACACCACCGACCTGACTACCACCATCAAGGCCGCAGAAGAGAACAAGGGCCGGTCCCAGGAGAACCCGGGATCGGCCCTTGTGTCGGGGACCGTGGCGGACTTCCGAAACCGGTCTTTCAGTGGTCCGTGGTTCGAGTAAGGCCGCCATGGTGGAGGTAAGGGGACTCGAACCCCTGACCCCTTGCCTGCCAGGCAAGTGCTCTACCAGCTGAGCTATACCCCCAGGGCTCGGCGAGTCTACAAGACCGGCTCGGCACCCGTGTCGTCAGGGGGCTCGTCCGCAGCCTCCGGTTCGTGACCCACGTTGTACGCCGTCAACCGCCATCCCGCGCGGTGCCGGATCAGCGCGGCCCAGCGCGCGTTACCGAGGACAGCGAACACGCCGCGCGCCGACTCCGGCAGCCCGAGCAGCGCGAGGACGAGCGACCGGGACGTACCGCCGTGCGTCACGACGACGAGCGGGCCGCCGCCGGCGGGAACGGCCACGAGATGGTCCGTCACCGCGGACAGCGCGCGCGCCGTCACCTCGCCCATCGTCTCGCCGCCCTCGCGCCGGACGTCCTCGCCGCGCAGCCATCCCGCGAACGTCTCGGGGAAGCGTTCCGCGATCTCCTCGCGGGACAGCCCGCTCCACTCCCCCACGTCGACCTCGCGCAGCCGCGGCTCGGGCGTGACCGCGAGACCGGTCTCGGCGGCGAGGTACGCCGCCGTCCCCGTCGCGCGCGCGAGGTCCGACGAGACGATCGCGCCCGGCGACAACGCGGCGAGGGCGCGACCCGCGGCAGCGGCTTGCGCGTGCCCGACCGCGTCCATTGGCGGGTCGGCGTGGCCCTGGAAGCGACCGGCATCGTTCCACGCCGTGCGTCCGTGCCGCCAGACGACGAGGTCGGCGTGGTCGGTCACCGCGCGCTCTCGGCCGCGCCTTCGTCGGCGTCGCGGAACTCGATGCGCGGGCAGTCCTTCCAGAGGCGTTCCAGCGAGTAGAACTCGCGTTCCTCCGTGTGCAGGACGTGCACGACGACGTCGACGTAGTCGAGCAGCACCCACCGGGCCTCGCGCTGACCCTCGCGGCGCAGCGGCTTCGCCCCGCGGTCGCGCAGCTTGCCCTCGATCTCGTTGACGATCGCGGCGACGAGGCGCTCGTTCGGCGCGGACGCGATCACGAAGCAGTCGGTGATGACGAGCTGCTCGCTCACGTCGAGGACGACAATGTCGCGAGCCTGCTTGTCGGCCGCCGCCTGCGCCGCCGCCAGCGCGAGGTCGACGGCGTCAGGTTGTGCGGTCACGGCCATAGCCTGTCACAGGTCACTGCTTGTAGTCGGCTCCCACGACCACGATGACGTCGGCTACGGACTGCGTCTGCGTGCCGATCCGTACGGCGCTCGCCGGCAGGCCCAGCAACGACGCGACCCGCCGCGCCTTGGCCAGGCTCGCATCCGACGAGTCGAAGACGACGACGACCGACTCCTTGACGCCGAATCCTTGCTTGTTCCGCGTGCCCACGACGCGGAACTCCGTCTTGCGGAGGCGCCGCGCGACGTTCGCGCCGAGCGCCGGCGCGCCGACGCCGTTGAGGACGAGCACCCGGTTGTCGCTCGCGTCGCGGCCTGCCGGAATGGAGTCGGCGAGCTGGTTGTGCACCAGCGTCGACACCTCGTCGACCTTGATGCTGAACGTCGGCGAGCCGCCACCCGTGTCGATCGCGCTGACGGGCAGCACCTCGGGCTCGTACTGGTTGGCGTCGCGCGCCGCGCGGATGCCGGTGACGAACGACGCCAGGTCGCCCGGTTGCCATGACAGCCGCGACCCCGAGCCGAGCGCGGAGAGTCGCGTCGTCAGCGTCGCGCGGTCCGCCGGTAACGCGACGAACAGCGCTTCGAGCACGCGCTGCAGCCGCGCCTGGAAGGTGATCTCGTCGTCGCCCTTCTCCACGAGCGTGGCGTACGCGAGCGCCGTCGCGCCGTCGAGCCGCTGCTGCGGTCCGGCGCGGACGACGATGCGGGTCGTCTTGTTCGGACCCGGCGTGGTGACGTCGGCGTCGACGTCGACGACGACGCCGCCGACCGCGTTGACCAGGGCCGCGAACGCCTGGCTCGTCAGCGTCCAGTCGTGGTCGACGATCACGCCCATCAGGTCGGACACCGCCTCGCGCGCAACGGACGGCCCGCCGAGCCGCACCGCGTTGGCGAGCACGACGTTGCCGAGCCCGGCCACGTCGGCGAGCGTGTGCGGCGGGATGAGCACCATCGAGGCGCGAGCCGGGTCGGGGTCGTACGCGAGCAGCACCGCCGCCCGGCCCTCCTGGTTGTCGCCGGTGATCTCGAACAGCACCGTGCGCTGCGATCGCGCCTTCGGCTTCTCGTCCTTCGTCGTCTTGACGACGACGCCGCCGACCAGCGCGACGACCGCGACGACGGCGACGACGGCGCCGGTGATCGCGGCGGCGCTGGTGCGCTGGCGCCGGGCGCGGCGACGGCGTTCGCGCAACGCCGTCCGCGACACGCGGCGGGCCGGCGCGAGCGGCTGGGTGACCGGCTGGGTGGGCGCGCCCTTCGACGCGCGGCGCTTACCCTTCGCCATCGTCGCCCTCCTCGTAGAGGTGACGCTTGGCGATGTAGTGGACGACTCCCTCGGGCACGAGGTATGAGATCGGCGCGCCGCGGGCCACCCTGGAGCGGCAGTCCGACGACGAGATCGCGAGGCCCGGGATCTCGACGAGCGTGACCGCGCCCTGGGGGAACGCGTCGGGCGCCACGACGTATCCAGGCCGGGTCGCGCCCACGAAGTGCGCGAGCGCGAACAGCTCCTCCGCGTCGCGCCAGGTCAGGAGCTGCGCGAGCGCGTCCGCGCCGGTGATGAAGAACAGCTCGGTGCCCTCGCCCCGCTCGGCGCGGATCTCGCGCAGCGTGTCCTTCGTGTACGTCACGCCGCCCCGGTCGACGTCGACCCGGCTCACCGTGAACATCGGGTTGGCCGCGGTGGCGACGACCGTCATGACGTAGCGGTCCTCCGCGGACGACACCTCGCGGTCCGACTTCTGCCACGGCTGTCCCGTCGGGACGAACACCACCTCGTCGAGGTGGAGCAGCGACGCCACCTCGGACGCGCAGGCGAGGTGCCCGTGGTGGATGGGGTCGAACGTGCCGCCCATCACCCCGAGTCGGGTAGTGGCCACGACTCGGGAGCCTAGGGCCTCTCGCCCGGACCGGCGCCGGCGCGAGCGGGAGCCTGGCAGTGCTCGCGACGTGCTTCGCCAGCCCACTTCTCGTGATCTTGGCGAGGTTCTGCACGCATACGGTGCGAAACCTCGCCAAGATCACGAAGTTTTCGAGCGCGGAATGTCACACAGGCAGCAGGCGCGTCACGAACGCTTGGAGCTGCTCGGCGTTGCGGCACTCGACCATCTCGTCGACGAGCGCGGCGTACTGCGACACCGCCGAGTCGCCCGAGTCCCAGTACGCGCGGGGCTCCGGGTTGAGCCAGTAGGCGTGCCGCGCCTGCTTGACGATGCGGGCGAGCGCGCCGGTGCCGGTGGCGCGGTAGTTGTTGCGGCCGTCGCCGAGGACGAGCAGCGACGTCTTCGGCCCGACGGCGTCGGCGTACCGCTCCGCGAACACCTCGAACGAGTGTCCGTAGTCGCTGTGCCCGTCGAACCACACGAGCTGCGCCTCCTCGGTGAGTCGGCGCAGCGCCTCCCCGAAGTCACCGGTGTCGAAGAAGCTCGTCACCTCGTCGCAGGTGTCGATGAACGCGAACGCGCGGACCTTGCTGAACTGCTCACGCAGCGCGTACGTGAGCATCAGCGTGAAGCGCGCGAACGCGCTCACCGAGCCGCTGACGTCGCAGAGGATGACGAGCTCGGGCCGGTGCGGCCGGTGCGGCCGGTGGTGCGTCACGACGGGTACGCCGCCGGTGCCGAGAGAGGCGCGGACCGTACGCCGGAAGTCGAGTCGCCCGCGGCGGCCGAGGCGACGCCGGGCGGCGAGGCGGGTGGCGAGGCGACGGGCAAGCGGCAGCACGGTGCGGCGCAGCTCGGCCAGGTCCTCGCGCGACGCGCGGACGAAGTCGACCTGCTCGGGCAGGCCCTTGACCGCCGTCTTCGCGACGGCCTCGCGACCCTTCTCCTCGGCGAGGAGGCGGCGGATCTCGGCGTCGACGTACTGCTCGAACTGGCGGGTGCGCTCGGTGATGGTCCGCCGCTTGACCTGCTCCTCGAGACCGCCGCGCGGCGTGTCGCCGAGCAGCCGCGCGACGAGCGTCTCCGGCGACAGCGCGCGCAGCACGCGGTACGAGAACCAGGACTGACGCCCGGGCGCCGCGTCGGCCCGGCCGAGGCCGTGCACGGCCATCCGGGCCAGCCGGCGCAACGTCGCGTCGTCGGTGTCGAGCAGCAACGTCGCGAGCGCCTCGCGCATCGCGGCCGCGTCGGTCGGGTCGAGCCCGGAGAGCGGGTCGTCGTCCGGACCGATGCCGTCCTCGTCGGGCACGGCCGTGCCGACGCCGAGCGGGAAGTAGATGTCGAACAACGCGTCGTACGCCGCCCGGTGCGCGGGCCGCTTCACCGTCGTGGACGCGAGCCCCTCGCGCAGCGCGGCGCGGTCGAGCAGGTCCACCGCGCCCATCGCGCGGACGGCGTCGAGCGACTCGGCGAGGCTGACGGGGATGCCGACGGTGCGCAGCGCCTCGACCAGCTCGACCGTCCGGTCGAGGAGGCCCGCGGCGCGCGTCATCAGTTGTCCGTGAGCTTGAGCTGGCCGGTGGCGCGCTGCTGGTCGCCGACGTGCTTGAGCACGACGCCGAGGGTCGCCGCGGCCGTCGCCTCGTCGAGCGTGTCGACGCCGAGCGCGACGAGCGTGCGCGCCCAGTCGATCGTCTCGGCGATGGACGGCGACTTGCGCAGCTCCAACGCGCGCAGCGCGCGGACCGTTCGGACGAGCTGCTCGGCCAGCGACTCGGCGACCTCGGGCACCCGGGCGAGCACGATCGCGCGCTCGCGTTCGAAGTCCGGGTAGTCGAGGTGCAGGTAGAGGCACCGACGCTTGAGCGCCTCGGAGAGCTCGCGGGTGGCGTTCGAGGTGAGGACGACGAACGGGCGCCGGGTCGCCTCGATCGTCCCGAGCTCGGGGATGGTGACCTGGAAGTCGGAGAGCACCTCGAGCAGCAGGCCCTCGACCTCGACGTCGGCCTTGTCGGTCTCGTCGACGAGCAGCACGGTCGGCTCGGTCTGCCGGATCGCGGTGAGCAGCGGCCGGGAGAGCAGGAACTCCTCGCTGAAGATGTCGTCGTGGGTCTGCTCCCACGTCTCGGCGACGTCGTCGGCACGCGCGGCCTGGATGCGAAGGAGCTGCTTCTTGTAGTTCCACTCGTAGAGGGCGCGCGCTTCGTCGAGGCCCTCGTCGCAATGGAGCCTGATGAGACCGCTCCCGGTCGCTGCGGCGACGGCCTTGGCCAGCTCCGTCTTGCCGACACCGGCCGGACCCTCGACGAGCAACGGTTTGCCGAGCCGGTCGGCGAGGAACACGACCGTCGCGATGGCGTCGTCGGCGAGGTACCCGGCCTCGCCGAGCCGGGTCCGGGCGTCGGCGACCGACGCGAACAGCGGCGTCATGGCGCCCTCCTCGGCTTGGACCGAACGCCATTCTGCCACCGGCGCGACGGCCGGTCGCTGGCAGGATGGTCGCCATGCGTGTCGCGTGGCTGGGGCTCGGGCGGATGGGCACGCCGATGGCCGCGCACGTCGCGCGGGCGGGACACGACCTCACCGTGTGGAACCGCACGCCGGGCAAGGCCGCGCCGTTGCTGGGGCTCGGCGCGCGCGAGGCGGCGTCGGTCGCCGACGCAGTGCGCGACGCCGAGGTCGTCGTGACGATGCTGTTCGGTCCCGAGGCGGTGCGGGCGGTGCTCGCCGAGGTCGACGGCGCAGCGCCCGCGCGAACGCTCGTCGTCGACTCCTCCACCTTCGGCGCCGCGGTCGCTCGCGAGATGGGGGTCGTGGGGCGCGAACGCGGGCACCGTTTCGTCGCGGCGCGGGTCGCCGGGGGGGGGGGGCCCGCGACCGACGGCACCCTCGGCGTCCTCGCCGGCGGCACGCCCGAGGACTACGCCGCCGCCGAGCCGTTGCTCTTCCTCTGGGGCGACCCGGAGCGGGTCCGCCACCTCGGCGCGGTCGGCTCCGGCAGCGCGATGAAGCTCGTCATCAACCTCACGCTCGGCATCGCGATGGGTGGTGTCGGCGAGGCGTTGCGGCTGGCGGGCGACCTCGGCCTCGACCGTACGGCCGCGCTCGACGTCGTCGCGACCGGGCCGCTCGGCGTCAGCGTCAACACCAAGCGCGCGATGCTCGACTCGGGCGAGTTCAGGCCGACCGGGTTCTCGCTCGACCTCATCACGAAGGACCTCGCGCTCGCGGTCGCGGCGGCCGACGGCGACCTCGCGCTGACGCGGGCCGCGTTGCAGGCCGCGCGCGATGCAGTCGCGGCGGGGCACGGCGACGACGACTACGCCGCGCTCGCCGGACACATCGGCTACGAGGGAGCGGCGGACTCCGTATGAGGGCCTGGGTCAACAACGTCACGATCGACTGCGCCGACGCCGACGGGCTCGCCGCGTTCTACGCCGGGCTCCTCGACCGCGAGATCGTCTGGGCCGAAGGCGCCTGGGTCGTCGTCGGCCGGACGAAGCCCGACGAGCCACACCTCGTGTTCCAGCGGGTCGCCGACCCGACGCCTGGCAAGTCGCGGATGCACGTCGACGTGCACACCGACGACGTCGAGGCGGCGACCGCGCGGGCGGTCGAGCTCGGCGCGACGCGCGGCGACGACGTCGCCGAGCACGGTATGACCTGGCGGGTCATGCGCGACCCCGAGGGCAACCCGTTCTGCATCGCCCCGGATAGCCGCTGACTGGCCCGGCCGGGCTCGCCCGTTGTGCTCATGGCAAGCGCGACATGTCCGCCTACTGTCGGTCGCAAGACCTGAGGAGGCACCATGCACGTTCTGCCACAGCGGATGAACCCCACCGACCAAAGGGTGTACGAGACCGGAGCGGCCGCACTCGCCGTAGCCATCGGGCTCACCGCGATCGGGACGTTCGCGAACACCGACGAGGGGAACAACGACTCGGCCTGGTTCTACCTCGGCTTCGTCATCGTGCTCGCCGCGGTCACCGCCGCGATCTACCGCTTCGGCGTCCGGCGCGCGGAGAGCCACGAGGACGCGGCGTCGCGCTCGCGGGCCGCGACGGTCTTCGCGGTGTGCAGCCTGGTCTCGGTCGCGGTGTTCTGGACCGGCCTGCCGGTGCCCCTCGCGGCGGCCGCGATCCTGCTCGCGTACGACGCCCGCAAGGCCGGCGCCACGGGCCGCGCACCGTACGTCGCGTCGGGGCTCGGCGGCCTCGCCATCGTCGGCGCGGTGATTCTGGCCTTCACGGGCTAGTGGTCGCCGGCCTCCGGCCGGCCGTCCGCAC
>CBQZLL010000015.1:0-20716 GCA_967749945.1 uncultured Frankiaceae bacterium | reverse complement strand
TCGGTAGGTGCGTCAGACACACCGACCTCACCCGGAGGTCTTCTCCTTGATCAACCAGCCACGCCGCGAACTGTCAACAACGTCCTTGGTCAGGACATCTAGGGCCTGGCGAAACGGCCCCGGATCGGTTCGGCCGCCCCAGAACTTCGTGGTCTTGGCGAGGTTGTGCACCATATGCGTGCAGAACATCGCCAAGATCACGAGATGGGGGCTGGCGAAGCACGCCGCGACGAGCGTCTCGCCGAGTCCTACTAGGCGGTCACGGTCGCCGACGAGGCGGCGGCGTACTTGCCGGACACCCCCGGGTAGCGGGCCTGCACTCGCTGGCCCGGCTTGGCGGTCTTCAGCACCGCGCGGCCCTTGCTGTCCGTCGTGGCGGTCCCGACCTTGCGGCCGTTGACGTACCAGTCGACCCGCTGGCCGGCGACCGCGTGCCCGTCGTCGTCGAGCAACGTCGCCGTGACGGTCCGCGTCGTCCTGGTCGGCTTGGCGACCTTGAGCGCGGCGAGCTTGGTGACCTCGCGTGAGACGACGAGCGTCCCCATGGCCTTGCGCTTGCCGGTCGAGTCGTCGCCGGCAAAGCGCACGACGACGGGGTACGTCCCGGCCGGGAGCATCGCGGGCAGCGCCATCGCGACGACGCCGTCGGCGTCGCTGGTGGCCGTGCCGGCGGCGACGCCGTTGACGTACCACTCGACCGGCCTGCCCGCGAGCTCGGTCCACGCGTCGTCGAGGAGCACGACGGACGCTGCCGACGCGTCGCCGTACTGCACGGGCGGCACGTCGAGGTCGTCGAGCACGGCGGGCGGCGGGCCGAAGCAGAGGTCGTCCCCGACGACGTACGTCATCCCCGTACCGCTCGCGTCGTCGGCGGGCCAGGACTGCGTGCCGTCGTACGAGAGCGTGTGCGCCTCGATGCTGTCGAAGACGTCGCCTTCGACCAGGGCCCGCCCGAGGTCGGCCTCCACGCCCGCGCGCGGCGCGGTGATCCACACGTCGTTCGTCGCGGCGTCGATCCCGCCGCCCGCACCGCTGAACGCCGTCGCACCCTTGGCCGCCGGGAACGGGCCGGCCGGGCGCAGTGTGTCCGGGACCGTCGGGTTGAACACGGCGTTCTCGAAGACATACGACTTGGCCCCCTGCTTGAACGTCACGACGTAGCGCCGTCCGGTCTCGGCGAGGCCGAGCGCGCCGAGCGCGTTGACGTGGACGAACGCCTGCAGCTCGGTGTCGGTGAGCCGCAGCGTGACGTTCGTGATGTCGAGCGAGTCGATGCTGCCGAGCGGACGGGCCGGCGTGCCCGCGACCGGGCTGTAGTTCAGCTGGGCGTCGCCGGCGCTGTCGTCGACGCGGTACGGGCACGTCTCGCGCGGGTGCTCGATCGCGGCGCTCGCCGGGGGAACGATCGCGGCGCCGAGCGCGAGTCCCGCGGCCAGGGCGAGGTGAGTCCTCACGTGCACAGCCTCGCCTTCACCCGGGCGCGGGTGAGCGCGGCGTTCGCCGCCCGCGCGTTGACCCCGGCGGGCGCGACGCCCTCCGCGCGGGCGCGGACGGCCGCGTGCTCCAGGGGCGAGAGCGACCGCGCCACCGCGCCCGCCAGGCGGGACGCCTCGACCCGGTCGCAGACGAGCGCCTCGGGTGTCGCGACGAGCCGGTCGTCGCCGTGCTGGGTGGCGGCGACCCGGGCCGCGCGGGTCCGGTCGCGGTGCAGGTCGGCGCACAGCCGCACGGTGACACTGGTGAGGAAGGCGCCGACCCGCGTCGCGTCGAGGTCGGGGTGCAGCACCGTACGGAGCATCGCCTCGGAAACGCAGTCCTCCGCGTCGGCGACCGACGGCGTCCGTCTCCGCGCGACCGTGAGCAGTGCGTCGCGATAGGTCCAGACCAGGTTCCAGCGTCCGTCGTCCGTCACGACCGCGACGCTAGGAGAGGCGGCTGAACCCGCGGTGGAGCCCCGGTGACGCGCACCGCAACATTGCGGGACGAGACGGTGCGGTTCGATGGTTGTTCATCATCCGTTCACCTGCTGGTGCGAGACTGTCCAGTCGTGGCTGACACTCCCGAAGGGCTGCCGGAAGACCGGTTCCTCAACCGCGAGCTGTCCTGGCTGGCGTTCAACACCCGGGTCCTCGAGCTGGCCGCCGACCCGGCGATCCCGTTGCTCGAACGCGTCAAGTTCCTCGCCATCTTCGCGAGCAATCTCGACGAGTTCTTCATGGTCCGGGTCGCCAGCCTGCGGCGCCGGCACGACGCCGGCATCGCCGTACGCAGCGCCGACGGGCTGACCAGCCGCGAGCAGCTCGACGCCGTCGCGGAGGTTGCGACGACGTTGAGCCGCCGGCACGCGCGGCTGTTCCGCGACGAGGTCGGCCCGGCGCTCGTCGAGGCAGGCGTGACGCTCGTCCGCTGGGACGACCTCGACCGCACCGAACGCAAGGAGCTCAGCCGCTACGTCGAGGACCTCGTGTTCCCGGTCCTCACGCCGCTCGCGGTCGACCCGGCGCACCCGTTCCCGTACATCAGCGGCCTGTCGCTCAACCTCGCCGTCGTCGTCCGCCATCCGACGACGGGCACGACGCACTTCGCGCGGGTCAAGGTGCCGCCCGTGCTGCCGCGCCTCGTCGCACTGCCGGGGTCGCGGTTCGTGCCGATGGAGGACCTCATCGCGGCGCACCTGACCGACCTGTTCCCGGGCATGGACGTCGTCGAGCAGCACCTGTTCCGGGTCACCCGCAACGCCGACCTGGAGATCGACGACGACGAGACCGACGACCTGCTGGAGGCGCTCGAACGCGAGCTGGTCCGCCGCCGCTTCGGCCCCGCCGTACGCCTCGAGGTGCAGGAGGACGTCAGCGACGAGGTGCTCTCGCTGCTCGTCCGCGAGCTCGAGGTCTCCGATCGCGACGTGCTGCGGCTGCCGGGGCTGCTCGACCTCACGGCGCTGTTCGCGCTGGCCGAACTGGACCGGCCCGATCTCAAGGACGAGCCGCTCGTGCCCGTCACGCCCGCGCGGCTCGCGTCCGACGACGGCTCGGTCGACCTGTTCGGCGTCCTCAGGGATGGCGACCTGCTCGTGCACCATCCGTACGACTCGTTCGCGACGTCGGTGCAACGGTTCGTCGAGGAGGCCGCCGCCGACCCACAGGTCGTGGCGATCAAGCAGACGCTGTACCGCACGTCCGAGTCGTCGTCGATCGTCGACGCGCTCGTCGACGCGGCCGAGTCCGGCAAGCAGGTCGTCGTCCTCGTCGAGATCAAGGCGCGGTTCGACGAGCAGGCGAACATCCGCTGGGCCCGGGCGCTGGAGACCGCGGGCTGCCACGTCGTGTACGGCGTCGTCGGGCTCAAGACCCACTGCAAGCTGGCGCTCGTCGTCCGTCGCGAGCGCGACGGCATGCGCCGCTACGCCCACATCGGCACCGGCAACTACAACGCGCGGACGGCCCGGTTGTACGAGGACTTCGGGCTGTTCACCGCCGACCCCGCAGTCGGCGCCGACGTCACCGACCTGTTCAACGTCCTCACCGGCTACAGCAGGCAGACCTCGTACCAGACCTTGCTCGTCGCGCCGCACGGCATCCGGGCCGGTCTGATCGAACGCATCCGCCTGCAAGCCGACCGGGCCCGGTCCGGCGAGCCCGCGCGGGTCCGGCTCAAGCTCAACAGCCTCGTCGACGAACGCGTCATCGACGCGCTGTACGACGTGTCGCGCGCGGGCGTCGAGGTCGAGTGCGTCGTCCGTGGCATGTGCGCCCTGCGCCCCGGCGTACCCGGGCTGTCCGAGACGGTCCGGGTGCGGTCGGTGCTCGGGCGCTTCCTCGAGCACTCGCGGGTGTTCGGGTTCGGGCCGCCCGGCGACGAGGAGCTCTGGATCGGCAGCGCCGACGTCATGCACCGCAACCTCGACCGCCGGGTCGAGGCGCTGGTCCGGGTCACCGACCCGGGCGCGGTCGCGCAGCTCGGCAGCGTGCTCGACCTGCTCACCGCCGGCGACACCGCCGCGTGGGACCTGCGCGGCGACGGGACGTGGGTCCGGCGTACCGGCGATGACCTGGTCGACGTGCACCAGCGGCTGGCGGCCTCGCGGGTCGCGCCGTGACGGGCGTGGGCATCGAGGACGAGGCCAAGTTCACCCTCCCCGCCGACGCGACGCTGCCGTCGTTGTCCGACGACGGCGCGGGGCTCGTCGCCGACCCGCAACCGCCCGTCGTGCTGCGGTCGGTCTACTACGACACCGCGGACCGGCGGCTGCTCGCGGCGGGCATCACGGTGCGGCGGCGTACCAACGCGCGCGCGACGACCTGGGACCTCAAGGCACCGGTGAAGCGTGGCGACACGTCGGTCCGCCACGAGGTCTCGCTCGCCGACCGGTCGTCCGACCTGCCCGCGCGGATCACCGACCTGCTGTCCGCGTGGACCGGCGGTGACCCGCTCGCGCCGATCGCGACGCTGCGGACCCGGCGGCTCACCTGGACCGTACGAGACGCCGCGGGCAACGAGCTCGCCGAAGTCGTCGACGACGAGGTCGAGCACCTCGACGGGCGGAAGGTGCTCGCGCGGTTCCGCGAGGTCGAGGTCGAACGCCGCGGTGTCGGCGAGGCGTACGTCCGCAAAGTCGCCCGGCGGATCGCGAAGGCCGGGGGCGGGCCGGGCACGGGCGTGAAGCTCGGTCGGGTCGTCGAGGCGCCGGACGTCGCGCGGCCGCCGAAGGCGCGGCCCGGTGGCACGGTCGTTGCGTTGGTCGCCGCCGCGCTGTCCGCGGCCGGTGCCGACCTGCTCGCCGCCGACGTCGGTGCGCGACTCGGTGCCGAGGACGCCGTGCACCAGCTCCGCGTCGCCTGCCGCCGGATGCGCAGCGTGCTGCGTGGCTTCGGCGCGGCGGTCGACCCGAAGTGGCGCGAGTCGCTGTCCGGGGAGCTGCAGTGGGTCGGCCAGGCGCTCGCCGCGGCCCGCGACGCCGAGGTTATCGAGGAGCGCGTCGTCCGCGCCGCCGCCGACCTGCTGCCTGCCGCGGCTCCGGTGCTCGCGGACGTCGCGGCGCGCCGCGCAGCCGCGGAGGCCGAGGTCGTGGCGGTGCTGTCGACAGAGCGGTACGTCGCGCTCGCGCGGCGGGTGCGTACCGAGCTCGCCGCGCCGCCGCCCGCGCCCGACGCCGCCGAGGCCGACGCGCCCGCCCGGGCGGTGGCGCGGAAGGTCGTGGCCGCGGCGTCCAAGGACCTCCGGGCGAAGCAGCGCGCCGCCCTGCGCAAGGACGCGACCGACGCCGAGTGGCATGCCGTACGTATCGCCGCGAAGCGGGTCCGCTACGCCGCCGAGACCGCCGCCCTCGTCGACCCCGCCGCGCGCGCTGTCGTCAGGTCGGCGACCGGCGTACAGGACGTGCTCGGCACGTTCCACGACGCGACGGTCGCGGTCACCGTGCTCACCGACCTCGCGGCCGGCCGCGACGGCGCGTACGGCCTGGTCGCCGGCCGGCTCGCCGAGCGCGAGCGGCAGGCCGCCGACGCCGCGTTGCGCACCGCGCGGAAGCGGCATTGACGATCCGCGCGGCCGGGTCGGTCGCCTGGCGGTCCGGTCGGGACGGCGTCGAGGTGGCCCTCGTCCACCGTCCCCGGCACGACGACTGGTCGTTGCCGAAGGGCAAGGTGCACCACGACGAGCCACTGCCCGCCGCCGCGCGCCGCGAGACCGTCGAGGAGACCGGCTACGACGTCGCGCTCGGTCGTTGGCTGGGCGTCGCGCGGTACCGGATCGAGGCGCACGAGGGCGGCGCGGAGAAGCGCGTCGACTACTGGTCCGCGCGGGTCGGCGACCTGGTCGGCGGCGTCGACGCGGCCGAGGTCGACGACGTCCAGTGGCTGCCGCTCGGCGTCGCGCGGACGCGGCTCTCCTGGGACTCGGACCGCGCGGTGCTCGCGCGGTTCGAGCCCATGCCGACCACCACCGTGCTGCTCGTCCGGCACGCCCGCGCGGGCACCCGCGAGTCGTGGCGCGGGCCCGACGACGACCGCCCGCTCGACCTCGCCGGGCGCGCGCAGGCCGAGGCGCTCGGCGCGACACTGCCGGCGTTCTGGCTGACGACCGAACACCCCCTCGTCGTCGCCGCGCCCGTCGCGCGGTGCGTCGAGACCGTGGCCTGGGCGGGGGAGGTGAAGACCGACGAGCGGCTCGGCGAGCGCACCGCCGTCGACTACCCCGACGCGGCGGTCGCGGCGGTGGGCGAGCTCGCGCGGGCCGGCGTCGCGATCGCGTGCAGCCAGGGTCAGGTCATCCCGTACGTCATCGAGGCGCTGCGCCGCGCGGACGGGCTCGGACCGTCCGGAGTGCGCGCCGCGAAGGGCAGCACGTGGGTACTGTCGTTCGCGTCGGGTCGGCTCGTCGCGACCGACTACCTGGACGCCTAGGGCGTGTCTGACGGATCTTGGTCGTTGCGAGCGGAGGTCAGGACGGTGGATCGCAAGGCGCACGAGGCGTCGATAGCAGCGCTATCGGCGCCGAGGACAACGCCGCGAGGCACCGTCCTGGGCTCCGCGCAGCAGACCGAGGATCCGTCAGACACGCCCTAGACCAGACGGAGCGGCGCGTGCGACTCGGTGTGCTCGACGTCGGGTCGAACACCGTCCACCTGCTCGTCGTCGACGCGCATCGGGGCGGCCAGCCGTTGCCCGCCGCGTCGGTCAAGCACGAGCTGCCGCTCGCGTCGTTGCTCGGTGCCGAGGGGCGGGTGACGAAGTCCGGCGAGCAGCGCCTCACCGAGGCCGTCGCGAACGCCCGCCGCGAGGCCGACGAGCAAGGTGTCGAGGACCTTGCGGCGTTCGCGACGTCGGCGCTGCGCGACGCGCCCAACGGCACCGACGTCGCCGACCGGGTGCGTGCCGCGACGGGTGTCGACCTCAACGTGCTCGACGGCGAGGACGAGGCGAAGCTGACGTTCCTCGCGGTCCGGCGCTGGTTCGGCTGGTCGGCCGGGCGGCTGCTCGTCGCCGACATCGGCGGCGGGTCGCTGGAGGTCGCCGAGGGCGACCACGAGGACCCCGAGCTGGCGGTGTCGTACCCGCTCGGCGCGGCGCGGCTGCACCGCGACTTCCTCGCGCCGCACGACCCGGCGCGGGCCTCGGACGTCGTTGCTTTGGCGGCGTACGCCCGCGCCACCCTGCGTCCGCTGGCCGGCCGCATCCCTGCCGCGCCCGACCTCGCCGTGGCGACGTCGAAGACGCTGCGGTCGCTGGCGCGGATCGCGGGCGCGGCGCCGTACTCCCGGGGGGCGCGGGTGCGGCGGACGCTGGAGCACGAGGCGTTGCACGAGACGGTCGAACGCCTCCTGCCGACGACCGCCGCCGAGCGGGCGTTGCTGCCGGGTGTCTCCCCGGCGCGCGCGCCGCAGCTGCTGGCAGGCGCGGTCGTCGCCGAGCAGGTCATGGAGGTGCTGGGGGTGGAGTCGTTCGCCCTCTGCCCGTGGGCACTGCGCGAGGGTGTCATCCTCCGCCGCCTCGACTGGCTCGCCGGAGTCTGAGGAGGCACTCGCGTCGACGACTGGTGAGTGGCGGCGCCGCCGTTCACCAGTTCCCGCGTCAGCGCAGCCGCTACTCACCAGTAGCGAGACCCACGCCGTCCCGTCCACCGGAGGCGTCCCCAGGTGTGCGTCTCGCCGCCTCAACTGTTCACCAAGAGTTCGGCGGAAGTCCCCGGTCACTTCGCTCGCGCGTCGTCCGCACCCCGTAGACATCGAGGCACCCGCTCACATAGCCCAGAGGGGGGCTCTCGGTGGTACGTCCGGCGCGGACGCCGCACGACATCGGCGACCGTGTGTTCCACGGTGTCGCCCGCTCCAGTGGCGCGTCCGTGCTCGTGGTCATGGCGCTGGTCGGCGCCTTCCTCGCGGTCCGCGCGGGCGAGGCGCTGCACCGCGCGGGCTGGTCGTTCCTCACGACCCAGCGCTGGGAGCCGGACGCCGGGCACTTCGGCATCGCGGCGGTGCTCGTCGGCACCGTGCTCGTCGGCCTGGTCGCGGTCGTCATCGCGGTCCCGCTCGCCACCGCGACCGCGCTCTACCTCTCCGAGTACGCCCCCCGCCGCCTTCAGCGCACGCTCGTCAGCGTCGTCGACCTCATGGCGGCGGTGCCCAGCGTCGTCTACGGCCTCTGGGGCTTCTTCTTCCTCCAGGGTCACGTGCTCGGGCTCGCGCGGTGGCTCTCGACCTACTTCGGCTGGATCCCGCTGTTCCACGTCAGCGGCGTCGACCCGCACGACCCGCTCGCGAGCGGCACGGTCTACGCGTCGTCGACGTTCATCGCCGGGATCGTCGTCGCGCTCATGGTTACGCCGATCACCTGCTCGGTCATGCGCGAGGCGTTCGCGCAGGCGCCGATCGGCGAACGCGAGGGCGCGTACGCCCTGGGCGCCACCCGCTGGGGCATGATCCGCTCGGTCGTCCTGCCGTTCGGCAAGGGCGGCATGATCGGCGGCACGATGCTCGGCCTGGGCCGCGCGCTCGGCGAGACCATCGCCGTCTTCATGATCCTGTCGGCCGTCTTCGGCATCCAGATCCACATCCTGCAAAGCGGCGGCAGCACGGTCTCGTCGCTCATCGCGCTCCGCTACGGCGAGGCCACCCACCTCGGCGTCTCGGCGCTGATGGCCGCGGGGCTCGCGCTGTTCGTGCTCACTCTCTCGATCAACATGGCCGCCTCGTCGATCGTGGCGCGCAGCCGTTCGGGCGCGGAGTCCGAGGCATGACGACGATGGCCACGGAGGCGCGCCGGCGCACCGGTGGCCCCCGCCGCTCCGACCTGCTCGCGACGGTCGGCGCCGCGGGCGCGGCGGTCAGCGTCACCGCCGTCCTGTTCACGAGCGTGCTGCCGGTCACGGGTCCGTTCGCGTACGTCGTGACCTCGTACGCGCTGTTCCTGGGTGCCTACGCGCTCCTCGTGTCGTTCGACGAGCAAGGCCCCGTGGTCCGCGACCGAATAGCTACGACCCTGGTAAACAGCCTGGCCGCGCTGCTGCTCCTCGCCCTCGTCCTCATCGTCGTCTTCACCCTCGCGAAGGGTGCGAAGGCGCTGGTACACAGCAACTTCTTCACCCAGGACATGCAGGATGCCGGGCCGCTCGAGCCGCTCACCGTCGGCGGCATCCTGCACGCGGTGGTCGGCACGCTCGAACAGATCGGCATCGCGCTCGTCATCACCGTCCCGCTCGGCCTTACCTGCGCGGTGTTCCTCAGCGAGCTGCCCGGCCGCTTCGCGCGCTACGTCCGCACGGTCGTCGAGGCGATGACCGCGCTGCCGTCGGTCATCGCGGGCCTGTTCATCTACGCCACGCTGCTCATCGGCATCCACGTCGGTTCGTTCGGCATCAAGGTCGAGAAGTCCGGCATCGCCGCGGCCGTCGCGCTCTCCGTCGTGATGCTGCCGGTGATGATCCGCGCCGCGGACGTCGTGCTGCGCCTGGTGCCCGGCTCGCTCAAGGAGGCGTCGTACGCCCTCGGCGCCGGCCACTGGCGGACGGTGTGGCACGTCACCCTGCCGACCGCGCGGTCCGGTCTCACCACCGCGGTGATCCTCGGGATGGCCCGCGGCATCGGCGAGACCGCGCCCGTCCTGCTCACCGCCGGGTCCTCGGCCGCGCTCAACGCCGACCCGGCGCACGGCCCGCAGATGTCGCTGCCGCTGGCGGCGTTCGAGTACGTCCGCTCGCCGCAAGCGTCGATGCGGGCCCGCGGCTTCGGCGCCGCGGCGACCCTCCTCGTGCTGGTGCTCGTGCTGTTCGTCCTCGCGCGGGTCATCGGCGGCCGCAACGAACGGAGCGCCAAGTGATCGCCGTACCTCGTGGACCACGAGGCCTGCTGCGCGCCGCCCGGGGTGCGCGTCGCGGCGTTGTCCTCGTCACCGATAGCTCCGCTATCGGCTCCTCGTCCGCCTTGCGCCGCGCACCCCGGACTGGCGCTCGCGACGGCCGTGGTCCACGAGGCACGGCGCGCGTCCTCACCATCGCCGCCGCGACCGTCGCGCTCATGCCGTTCACCGCCGCGCACGCGACCGTCTACGTCCCCATCTCCGGCGCCGGTTCGACGTGGTCGCAGAACGCCCTCGACCAGTGGCGGCGCAACGTCAACCAGTACGGCATGCAGGTCAACTACCAGGGCACCGGCTCCTCCGACGGCCGCAACCAGTTCCGCAACGGCACCGTCGACTTCGCCGTGTCCGAGATCCCGTACGGCCTCAAGGACAACGGCGTCAACGACGTCCCGCCGGAGCGCAAGTTCGCCTACATGCCGATCGTCGCGGGCGGCACGTCGTTCATGTACAACCTCAAGATCGCGGGCAAGCGGGTCACCAACCTGCGCCTCTCCGGCGAGAACGTCACCAAGATCTTCACCGGCGTCATCAAGTACTGGAACGACCCGGCCATCGCGAAGGACAACCCGGGCCTCGCGCTGCCCGCGCGCAAGGTCGTGCCGGTCGTGCGGTCCGACGGCTCGGGCACGACGGCGCAGTTCACGCTCTGGATGAGCAAGACGCACGGCTCGCTGTGGAACGCGTACTGCCAGCGCGCCGGGATCGCCACCCCGTGTGGCCTCACCTCGGTCTACCCGGTCATCCCGAGCTCCGGCTTCACCGCGCTGTCCGGCTCGCTCGGCGTCTCCGGCTTCGTGTCGCAGTCGCAGAGCGAGGGCGCGATCACGTACGTCGAGTACTCGTACGCGCTGAACACCGGCTTCCCGATCGCCAAGGTCCTCAACGCGAGCGGCTACTACGTCGAGCCGACCGCGTCGAACGTCGCCGTCGCGTTGCTCAAGGCGCGCATCAACACCGACCTCACCCAGATCCTCGACGGCGTCTACGCCAACGCGGACACCCGCGCGTACCCCCTCTCGAGCTACAGCTACCTGATCCTGCCGACCGCGGTCGAGGGCTCGTTCAGCACCGACAAGGGCCGCACGCTCGGCGCGTTCACGTACTACTTCCTCTGCGAGGGCCAGCAGCAGGCGCCGATCCTCGGGTACTCGCCGCTGCCCATCAACCTGGTGCAGGCCGGTCTCGACCAGGTGAAGCGGATCCCCGGCGTGCAAGTCGAGACCGTCGACATCAGCAAGTGCCGCAACCCGACGTTCTCCGCCGACGGCACCAACACGCTCGCGAAGAACGCGCCGCGCCCGGCCGCCTGCGACAAGCAGGGCGCGACGCAGTGCGCGACCGGCACGGGCGGCGCCGCCAAGACGCCGACCGCGGTCCGCGCGCCCGGTGCGACGACCACCGGGGGGACCGTGGGCCCCGGCACGGGCGCGGTTGGCGGCTCCGGCCCCGCGCTCGCGCCGGGCACCACGGCCGGTACGACGACGGGTCCACTGCTCGCCGACCCCGACACCGGCGTGCCGGCGAACGGCGCGCCGCAGGTCGCGGGTGACGCCGTCGCGGTGCCGACGACGCTGGCCGCCGCGTTCGGGTCGGGCACCGACCGCGTCCTCATGGCCCTCGCGGTGCTGCTGCTCGTCGGCCTCACCGTCGGACCACCGGTGCTCTCGCGGCACCTCGCCAGGCGGTCCGCATGAGCGGCCGCCACCGCTACTCCCGGGCCGGCTTGGGCTGGCCGGCCCGGGTTCAAGCACGCGTGCTCGTCGCCGCGGTCGCGACCGCGCTCTCCGGGGCGATCCTCGCCTCGGGCGGCGCGGCGCCCGCGCGCGCGATCGACTCCGACGCCTCCGCGGTGACCGTCTCGGGCACCGGCGAGTTCGCGAGCCTGAAGGTCACCGTCGGTCAGACGGCCAACCTCATCAACCAGGTGGTCCGAGTCTCGTGGACCGGCGGGACGCCGACCGCGCCGAGCACTGGCTCGTTCAACGTCGACTACCTCCAGGTCATGCAGTGCTGGGGTGACGAGGCGACCGGTCCGGCGCGCGAGCAGTGCCAGTTCGGCGCGCTCTACGGCGACGCGCGCGGCGGTCCGTGGGCTGCGTCGCGGCAGACGTCGTACGGCCAGGCGCTGACCGACCCGGACGAGACCTACCTCCAGCCGCCCGGCACGTACACGCCGGTCTTCGTGCCGTTCCGCTCGGTCACCGGCAAGGCCGTGACCGGCGCGCTCAACGAGTTCTACGACTCGTACTCCTCGAACGAGGTGCCGTTCGGCCGGACCGGCGCGGACGGCACCGGCCAGGAGTTCTTCGAGATGCAGACCGCGCGCGAGGCGCCCGGCCTCGGCTGTGGCGAACGGCTCGCCGACGGCACCGGCCGGTCCTGCTGGCTCGTCGTCGTCCCGCGCGGCGAGACCGAGGTGAACGGCCTGCCGGTGGCGCAGACGCCGTTCAACGCGATCGCGTCGTCGCCGCTGTCCGCGACGAACTGGGCGCACCGGATCGTCGTGCCGCTGCGGTTCCAGCCGATCGGCCTGGCCTGCCCGATCGGCAGCGCGGAGCGCCGCACGCTCGGCCAGGAGTCGGTCGCCGAGGCGATGGTCCGGTGGCAGCCCGCGCTCTGCAAGACCGGCTCGATCTTCGGCTACTCGCAGGTCGCCGACGACCTGGCGCGCACGCAGGTGCTCACCGAGACGCCAGGCCTCGCGTTCGTCTCGCGACCGCAGCCGGACCACCCCGAGGTCGTCTATGCGCCGGTCGCGCTGTCCGGACTCACCGTGGCGTTCGACCTCGAACAGGCGTCCGCGCGCGAGGCACCACCGGGGGTCAAGGCGCACGACGGCGAGCGGATCACCGACCTCCGGCTCACCGCGCGGCTGCTCGCGAAGCTGCTCACCCAGTCGTACGTCGCCGCGTCATTCGCGCCGCCGGACGCGATGAAGGGCAACCCGTACGACCTCACCCGCGACCCGGACTTCCTCGCGCTGAACCCGGCGTTCAGGGACTTCTACTTCAACGGCATCGCCGACGTCGTCGTCCCGCTCGGCCTCTCCGACGCGACCCGCGGGGTGTGGGACTGGCTGGCCTCCGACCGCGACGCGAAGGCGTTCCTCGACGGTGCGCCGGACCCGTGGGGGATGGTCGTCAACCCGTACTACACGGACCTCGACCTGCCGCGCGCGGACTTCCCGAAGAGCGACCCGGGGTGCCAGGAGTTCGGCGACGGGCGGCCCGCCCTGTGCACGCTCGACGCGCACGCGTACGCCGCCGACCTGCACGAGGCCGCGCGCGGCGCGGCGCGCGGCGACACCCAGGCGCGCACGCTCTGGGACCCCACGGCCTCGCCGCCCGCGTGGCGCAAGGCGCCGTTGCAGCTCAGCGGCTCGCGCGCGGTCATCGTGCTCGCCGACTCGGCGACCGCGGAGCGGTACAGCCTCGACACCGCCGCGCTGCGCAATGCGGCGGGCGCGTTCGTGAAGCCAGACAGCGGCGGCTTGCTCGCCGGTCTCGGCGCCGCCAAGCCGGGCGGCGCGCCGGGCGTCGTGATCCCCGACCCCGCGACGACGAACGCCGCCGCATACCCGCTCACGACCGTGACCTACGCCGCGACCGTGCCCAGCCGGCTCGCCGCCGACGACGCGAAGGCGTACGCCGCGCTGCTGCGCTACGCCGTCGGCGACGGCCAGGTCCCTGGCACCGACGTCGGCCGTCTCTCGCCCGGCTACGTCCCGCTGCCCGCGTCGCTGCGGACGCAGGCGCGCAGCGCGGCGACGCTGGTCGAGCACCGCTGGGCGCCGCCGGCGGTGGCGCCGACAAGCGTGTCTCCGCCGATCGCGCCGACCGTCGTCGCGCCGCGCGCGGACGTTCCCGCCGCGCCCGCCGCCCCACCGGCGACCGCGCCGGTCCCCTCTGTCGCGCCGACGGCCGCCCCCGTGCCGTCGCGCGCGTCCGTTGCCCCCGCCCCGATCGTCGCGGCGGGCAGTACGCCTGCCGTGCCGGTCGGACCCGCGCGCTACGCGCTCGTGGGAGCCCTCCTGCTCGGCGCCGCCGCCAGCGTCGCCGGACCGTCTGTCCGGAGGGTCGCGTCGCGCGCCAGTGGAGTCAGCCCGCTCCACGTCGCACCACCGCACCACCCGCGTCCGGCGACCGCCGGGCGCGACCAGCTCCGGGAGGGTAAGCAGTGAAGAAGACCACCAACCTCACGGCCGTCGTCATCGGCCTCGGGCTCGTGAGCACGCTGGTCGGCGTGGGCACCGCCCAGGCCGATCCCGCGACGCCACAGCCGCCGTACCGCGCGCTGCAGGGCGAGGGCTCGGACACGACCGAGGCCGTCCTGAACGCGCTGTCCGAGACCGTCAAGGACGGGAGCAACAACGCGCTCATCGCGTCGTACAACGCGCTGGGCAGCAGCGGGTTCCAGACCCGCGCGGCGAGCAACTGCGTCTACACGGGCAACCCGACGCCGAACTCGGCGTACGTGGAAGGCGCTCGCGCGAACGGCTCCGGCAACGGCCGCAAGGCGCTGACCGACGCGTTCACCGCGGGCAAGACCACGTTCGGCTGCCTCGACTTCGCCCGCTCGTCGAGCATCGGCAGTGCGCAGGCCGCGCTACCGCTGTCGTACATCCCGTTCGCTCTGGACGCGCTCGCGTTCGCGGTGACGAACACCAGCAGCTTCGCGCGCCAGCTCTCGTACCAGGACGTCAAGGACATCTACCACTGCGTCTACCCGGGCACGACCGGCGCGACCCCGACGCTGCACGCGCTCATCCCGCAGGCCGGCTCGGGCACCCGCGGCTCGTGGCTCGCGCTCGTCGGTCTCACCGAGTCGGACCTCACGTCGGCGTCGGCGTTCCCCTGCGTCTCGGACCAGAAGACCCGCACCGGTCGTGGCGGCAGCCAGCCGATCGAGGAGCACTACGGCAACGTCCTCGACAACAACTCGATCGTGCCGCTCTCGGTCGCGCAGTACATCGCGCAGAGCGAGGGCACCATGGCCGACGTCCGCGGTCGCGCGGTGCTCGGTGCGTGGACCGACGGCACGCTCGGCGGCACGGTGTCGTACCCGATGGCGATGAACCAGACCTACGGCACGGTCTCCGGCAACGCGACGCTCAACGCCCCGGCGGCCCGCCAGGTCTACAACGTCGTCCCGAACAAGACCATCAACAGCGGCGACCCGGCGTTCAACCAGACCGCGGTCGACGTGTTCGTCGACACCGACGCGGGCGCCGCGAACACCTCGCTGCTCTGCCTCCAGTCGGCCGTCATCGCCAAGTTCGGCTTCGGCGTGCTGTCGAACTGCGGCCAGGTCGCGGTCACCCAGTAGTCCCCAACCCCCGAAACCCTTCGTCCAGACAGGAAAACACCAATATGCAGAAGCGACTGCTGAGGCCGCTCGGCCTCGGCGTGGCGACGGCGATCGCCGCGGCGACCGCCGTCCTGTTCGGTGCCGGTGCGGCGAACGCCGCGCAGATCGGCACCCTGTCCGTCACCCCCGACTCCGGCAACCAGGACACCTCGCCGGTCTTCAACAGCAGCGGCCCGTGCCCGGGTTCCGCGACGAACGTCGAGGTGAAGATCACCGGTAGCGGCATCACCGACGACGGCAACAACAAGATGGTCGGCAACAGCGGCTTGGCGGCGTACAGCGGCAACGCGAGCGGCGGCAAGACGATCCCGGCCACGATCACCTTCAAGGACGTCTTCCAGTCCTACGGCGTGGTCTCGCCGTCGGGCACGTACACCCTCACCGCGATCTGCCGGACGGCCGCCGACGCGACCAGCCTCGGCGAGTTCGTGGGGTCGGTGGCGTTCACCACGACCGGGACGTTCTCCGGTACGTACGTCGCGCCCGTCGCGACGGCCACGACGCTCTCGCTGAGCAACGCCGGGCCGATCGCGTACGGCACGTCGGAGACGCTGACCGCGACGGTGAGCCCGTCGTCGGCCGCCGGCTCGATCCAGTTCACGGACAACGGCACCAACCTCGGCTCGCCGGTCGCCCTCTCGGGCGGCTCGGCGCAGACGACGGTGAGCACTCTCGGTGCCGGCTCGCACACGCTGTCGGCGAGCTTCCTCCCGGCCGGTGGCGCGAGCGACCAGAACCAGCCCTCGTCGGACAGCAAGAGCCTGACCGTGACGAAGGCGGGCGCGACGCTGGCCCTGTCGGCGAACCCGGCCGGGACGCAGCAGCAGTACCAGAACGCCGACTTCACCGCGACGCTCTCGCAGGCGATCGCGGGCACCGTCCAGTTCGTCGTGGACGGCGTCAACACGGGCACGCCGAAGACCGTCAGCGGCACCACCGCGACGTACTCGACGAACGCGCTCGCGGCCGGCACCCGCACCATCTCCGCGGTGTTCACGCCGACCGACACGGCGAACTACGACGGGGCCACCGCCCCGGACATGCCGTACACCATCACCTCCCCCGGCGTCGTCGTGACGTCGTACGAGGACATCTCCGCGACGGTCGTCCCCGGCTCGCTGACGATCAGCGTGGACAGCAACCAGGTCGACCTCGGCACCGCGACGATCAACGCCGCGGGCGACCTGTTCGTCGCCACCGGTTCGCTCAGCCCGGTCACCATCACCGACACCCGCGCCGGTGACAGCGGCTGGAGCGCGAGCGGTCAGGTCGGCGACTTCGTGGGCCAGAACGACGCGGCCCACCAGGTCAACGCGTACGACCTCGGCTGGACGCCGTCGACGATCCTCATCGCGGCGCACCAGGCGGGTCTCACGGTCGGCGGCGCGGTCGCGCCGGCCGCGGTCGAGCCGGGGGTCACCCCGTCCGACGTCTCGCTCGGTCTCGGCGCGGCGCGGCTGTTCGCGTCCGCCGCGTCCGGTCACGGCACCGGTACGGCGAAGCTCGGCGCCGCGCTGACGCTGAACATCCCGACCGACACGTTGCCCGACACCTACACGGGCCGGCTCACGTTCACCCTCACCGGCTGACGTCGCCGTCCCGTTCTGTCACATAGAGGCAGGCGGGGCGCCCGCAGCCAGCGGCGCCCCGCCTGCCCTCCCCCCGCCGAATGAGGAAGACCAGGATGAAGAAGCCCGTGCTCGGCGCGCTGGCATTGCTGGCGCTGCTCCCGGGAACGGCCGCGTCGGCCGCGCCCCGGCCCACGCCGACGCCGCCGTCGGTCAGTCTCGACCGGCCCGGCTCGGCGCCCGCGAAGGGTGACCGGCTCACCGTCGGCGTGCAGCCCGCGAAGGCGACGGCACCGGACGCGCGCGCGCACTTCGACTACCGGCTCACCGCGGGCGCGGTCGTCACCGACTACGTCGCGGTCTTCAACTACAGCGCCAAGCCCGTGTCGCTGAAGCTCTACGCACGCGACGCGCTGACGACGACGAGCGGCGACCTCGACGTCCAGCACTACGACACCAAGCCCACCGACGTCGGCGCCTGGCTCGCGCTCGCCGCGCCCGAGGTCGCGCTGAAGCCGCGGACCCGGGTCATCGTGCCGTTCCAGCTCGGGCTGCCGTTCAACGCGACGCCCGGCGACCACACCGGTGCGATCGTCGCCGCGCTGACGACGACGAGCACGAAGGACGGCCGCACCGTCCAGGTCGAGAACCGCGTCGGCCTGCGCGTCTACCTCCGCGTCGCGGGCGCCGTCACGCGGCGCCTCGACGTGACCAACCTGCGCGCGCGGTTCCGCGGCGGGCTGTCGCCGCTCGCGCGCGGTCCGGCCGACGTGTCGTTCGTCGTCCGCAACACCGGTAACGTCCGGATCGGCGGCAGCGCGCGCGTCAAGGTGCATGACGTCTTCGGCCGGACGGTCGCGACGGTCACGCTCGACGAGGACTCGGTGCTGCTGCCCGGGTCGGCCGTCCCGGTGTCGGTCCGGCTGCCGAGCGTGCTCGGCACGGTCCGGATGTCGGCGACCGTGTCGGTCGAGTCGGTACAGCGGACCACGCCGTTCTGGGCCGTGCCCTGGATCCCGGTCCTCGTCGTGGTCACGCTGCTCGGCGGGCTCGGCTACCGGCGGAACCGCCGCAAGACCAACCCGCCACAGTCCGGGAAGCACCGCCGCGACCCGGCCGAGCCGAAGCACTCGGCCAAGGTCCAGGTGCCCGTCGCGATGGTCGCGGGCCTCACCCTCGTCGTCCTCGTCGGGCTGCTCGCGGCGGCGATGCCGTCGTTCGCGGCGAGCGGGCCTGGTCCGTGGGCCGCGACGGTGCAGCCTGCGCACGGTGCCGACGACACGCCGATCCAGGTCCTCACGTCGGGCGGCTGCCCCTCGCCCGCGACGAGCATCCTCGCCCGCGTCTACGGCGCCGGGTTCCCCGCCGAGGGCGTCAACGTCGTCGGCAACACGTCGGCGGGCGTGCGTCGTGACTCGGCGTTCACGGTGCCGCTCGTCGTCACGTTGCGGGACGTCGCGCGCGACCAGCAGCAGCTCGTGACGTTGCGCGGGACGTACCGGATCGACGTGATCTGCCGGACGGCCCGCGACCCGAAGCCGCTGGGGACGTACTCGGCGGCGCTGGCGTTCTCGTCGCCGACGGCGTGGACCGCCGCGAAGCCGGTCACGACGGCCAAGGGTCCGGTCGAAGCCGCGCCCTCGCCGGGTGCCACCGCGCCCGGCGGCACCGCCCCGGGCGCGACGGGCGGTGCGGCCGCCACTCCTGGTGCTCCGGGCGCGACGGCGCCGAACGGCGCCATCCCGGGCGTGCCGAACTCGGCGCCCACCACCGCTGCGCGCACGTCACGCGGCCGGACGGTTCCGGTCGTGCCCATCGGGCTCGGCGGCCTCGCGGTCGTCGCGGCCTTCCTCGCCGGGCGCCGTCGTGGCGCCGTCCGCACCGCCTAAGGAGAACAGTGATCCGACCCTCGCGCCTCGCCGCCGTGCTCGGCACCCTCGGCGTCGCCGCTGCCCTCGTCGTCGTCGCCTCCACGGGCTCCGCGGCCACGGCGCCCGGCACCGTGTCGTTCGACCCGACGAGCGGCGCCGCGACCGACAACGTCGTGCTCACCACAGCGGCGGGCTGCCCGCAGTCCGCCACCCACCTCTGGGTACGAGTGACCGGCGGCGACGCCGGGACGCCGAGCAGCCAGGTGACCGGCGGCGTCATCGTGCCCGTCTCGCTCGTCTCGGCGTACAACTCGACGCCGAGCGGCGGGCTCATCGTCCCGCTGACGATGTCGTTCCACGACTTCGCGCAGCAGGAGGGCTTCACGCCGATCAAGGGCACGTACACCCTCACCGTCACCTGCCGCACCCAGGCCGACCCGGCCAGCCTGCTCGACTACGCGGGCGGCCTGGTGTTCACGCCGGGCGCGGGCGCCTTCGACGGCACGTACGTCCTCGAGCCGTACGCCACCACGACCACCCTCGACGTCACGCCCACCGCGCCGGTCGTCCAGGGCACCTCGGTCACGCTGACCGCGACGGTTGCGCCCGCGGCCGCGGGCACGGTGCAGTTCAAGGACGGCGCGACGAACGTCGGCGGCGCGGTCACCGTCGCCGCGGGGACCGCGCAGTACGTTACGACCGGCCTCGCCGCCGGGACCCGCTCGCTCACCGCGGTGTTCACGCCGACCAACCCCGCGGCGTACTCCGGCTCGACGTCGGCCCCGGTGTCGTACCAGATCACCATGCTGCCGCCGGCCTTCCTGCCGACCGTATGGCCCGCGCCGCGGGTCGGCATCGCGTCGAGCTGCATCGTCTCGGCCTCGTCCGCGACGACGCTCGCCTACTCGTGGCTCAAGGACGGTGTCGTCATCGGCGGCGCGACGGCGAGGACGTACACGATCCCCGAGGCGGCCTACCACCACCAGATCGCCTGCCGCGCCACCGCGAGCAACGCCGACAACGCGCCACTCGTCGGCACCAGCCCGGGCGCCAGCGCCGGCGTCGGCCCGGCGCTGCGGCCGACGCAGAAGCCGTACCTGTCCGGCACGGTCAAGGTCGGCTACCGCGTCTACTGCAAGCCCGGCGCGTGGACCCCGGCGGCGACGTCCTACTCCTACCGCTGGCAGCTGAACGGCGTGTACATCTCGTCGACCGCGACGAGCATCGTCATCCCGTCGACGTGGCACGGGAAGTACGTCAACTGCGTGGTGACCGCGAAGCGCGCGGCCTGGACCAACGGCGTCGCGGCGTCGAACAAGATCAAGGTGCCGTGACCTCGACAGCACCGACTCCGCACCGCCCGGACCTTCATCCCCGGGCGGCGCGGGGGGCGCACCGTGAGCGGGTGCCGGCAGGGGCATCCACCACGCGTGGCCCGGCACGTCCGGGGCTCCGTGACGACGCGCCGGCGGCCAGCCGGGCCGCCTCGTCACGGGCCCCGCGACGGGCCGCGGTCGTCGGGACGTCGCTGACGATCCTCGGCGCGCTGCTGCTCGGCCTGGCCGCCGAGATGACTGTCCTCGGCACTCTGGGCCACGCGCGCGACCAGCGGGTCGCGTACGCGCGGCTGCGTGCCGACCTCGCCAACGGCACCGTCCCGCTCGGCCAGACCGACGGCGACGGCCACCCGCTCGCGTTCGGCCGTCCGGTTGCGCTGCTCACGATTCCCGCGCTGCACGTCCGCGAGGTCGTCCTCGAAGGAACGTCGTCGTCGGTGCTCGCGTCCGGCGCGGGGCACCGCAGGGACACGCCGTTGCCCGGCCAGCCGGGCACCAGCGTCCTCATGGGGCGCGCGTCGGCGTACGGCGCGCCGTTCGCCCGCCTCGCGTCGCTGCGGCCCGGCAGGACGTTCACCGTCGTGACCGGGCAGGGGACGCACGCGTACCGCGTCACCGGCCTGCGGCGCGCGGGCGACCCCGCGCCGCCGCTGCTCGCGGCGGGCGCGGGACGGCTCACCCTCGTCACCGCGACCGGGTCACCGTACGTCCCGTCC
>CBQZLL010000014.1:0-21775 GCA_967749945.1 uncultured Frankiaceae bacterium | reverse complement strand
TCGACGACGAGCGCGTCGCGGTGCCAGGGGTCGGTGACGTCACCTGGAACCGCGACGACGTTCGGGAGGTCGCGGGTGGCGGCGTAGAGGGCGGTGGCGTCGCGGGCGTCGGCGACGACGACCCACCCGCGTTGAGCGAGGGCCGCGGCGGTGGCGCGGCCGAGGCCCTGGGAGGCTCCGGTGACGATGGCGACTGGCATGGGTGCTCCTTGAGCAATCAGGGTTGGTGCGCCCATACTCGGAGTTGAAGTCAACTTTAAGTCAAGTGGGTGATCCCCATGGCGTCATCGACGGACCTGCTGACGGTCAGCGAGGTCGCGCGGCGGAGCGGTTTCGCGCCGTCCGCACTGCGCTTCTACGAGCGCCAAGGACTGGTGTCCGCGACGCGCACCACTGGCGGGCAGCGGCGGTACGCGCGGAGCATGCTGCGGCGGCTCGCGTTCATCCGCGCGGCCCGCAACGTCGGGCTCTCACTCGACGAGGTCGCGGCCGCGCTCGCCGCGTTGCCCGGCGGCCGCACGCCGACCCGGGCCGACTGGACCAGGTTGTCGCGGTCGTGGCGGCGGCGGCTCGACGAGCAGATCGAGGCGTTGACTGCGCTCCGAGACGGTCTTGACTCGTGCATCGGCTGCGGCTGCCTGTCGTTGCAGCGGTGCGCGATGTCGAACCCGGGGGACGTCGCGGCCTACGCCGGGCCCGGTGCGGCGTTCCTCCCGGCGCCGTTGCGGGCGGCCCGATGACGGCCGTCGACGTCGAAACGAGCATCGTCGCCGGTGCGAGAGCGGCACGCGTCCGTCGCGACGTTCCTGGGACCGGCGGGAGGCCGTCGCGAGCGTCGGGCGGGCGAGTTACGTCGAATCCCTTGTAGGTCGCCAGGTAGTCGGCCAACCGAGCGTCCGAGCGCCGCATGACGCACGCGCAGATGGCCATCGCGGCAACGGTCGTCGGTCGGGGAACATGGCCAATTCCTCGGCTGGTTCGGAGCCTGCGGGACCTCTGGCTACGCCGTCTCGGCATGCCGTGGTCGGACGCCGCTCGGCCGTAGGCGGATTCCCGCGTCTCGCGCCGCCTTCGCGACGACGGGTTTGCTGTACCCGGCGCGCGTCGCGATCTGTCGGAGCGTGAGTCCCTGATCTTCGTACCGGGCTCTCTGCCACCAGTGGCACGTCGTTGCCCATATCACTCAGTTGCTGCGACGACCGCGTCGTCGCTCGTCTCGCAGTCACGCGGCGGAACGTAGGCGATCTCGCGAACGGTTCCGCTCCGGCACGCCGATCTCAGCCGCGATCGCTGGCGGGCTATCGGCGCCCAGCGAAAATCCTGGACAAACCACGCAACTGTTCGATCTACTCAGCGCTTTTACGTACGACACGCGCGGCGCGCCCCTGGCGGCTGCGAGTGGAGGGCTTCGGCGATCGGCGTCGAAACCCCAATGCAGTGCCGGCGACCGGAACTCCCGGTCGCACGACATCAGATGGGGGAACGAATGACGAAGAACAGCCGCATCCGGTTCGGACGCCGCGTGGCCGCGGCGGCGGCCGTCATCGCGGTGACGTGTGTGGGCATGCCGGGCGCAAGCGCCGCCCAGGACATCCCCGCGTACGGCAGCATCACGATCACCGACGCAGGCCTCGGCCCGCGCGCGACGTGGACCTACGACGGCCTTCTTTCCTGCAGTTCGGCGACGCAGGGTCCTGGAGGTGTCCCGCAGATCGTCACCGTGTCCTGCTACGCGGGACAGAGCGCGGTCAGCCTCAACTGCCCCTTGATGATCGTGAGCCGTACGACGCTGACCGTCGTTGGTGCGCGGGCGACCTGCGGTACCACGCTCGACATGGGCGTCGGCACATCTGGGGCCGCCTCGGGGAACCTCGGTCACGTCAGCTTCGCGATCGTCTGCGAGGCGTACGTCGACTTTGGCGTCCTGGTGCCGCCGTACTCGGTGACGTGCAACGAGCCGGGTTTGCCGACCCTCGGCACGTCATTACCGTCGAATTCGGCCGTCTGAGATCCGGGGGAGACCGTGGCCGCGACCCGCACACTTGCTCGGCTACTCGCCGTAGCCGTGCTGGTCGCGGCCGGTCTCACCCCGGTGGCGCACGCCACCGAGCCTCGCGCCGTCGGGTGGATCCTCACCCGCAGCCGAAACGTAGCGACGCCTATCGAGGGAAGCCTCAGCTCGGCCGGCGTCTCGGAAGAGTCGGCTGTCGTCATGTTCGCGACCACCGGCTCGGCAGCGCGCCGCCGGCTCGACTACCGGTTCACGACGACGACGGCGGAGTGGGGTGTCGACGGCTGGGCGCAGGTCAACGACGACCGGGTGCCCTCGACTGCGTGCCCCGGAGCCTGCGAAAATCCGGCCGGCATCCGGCAGACCGTGTACGTCACGTCCAACGAGCGCGCGCTGACCTCCACTGCCGTGTACATCGCGGCGTACGACGTGCGCGACCCTACGCTGACGATCACGAGCCCGGGGTGGATCGTGCGGCGGTGGCAGCCGACCTGGCGGTCGATCACGACCGCGAACGCCAAGGGCAGCAGCATGGTCAGTGCGGCGCACACGAGCGTCGGGACGTATCGCGGAGGACAACTGCCCGGAGGACGGTACGGCAGCTTCGCGTTTGCCGGACTGCCGTGCGCCCTCTACGGCGAAGGCCAAGCAACGCTGACTGGCGGCACCCGCTCCTGGCCAATGACGTGCACAGCAAGCCCGGTCGACGGGGCACCCGGACGCACGACCTGGCGTGTCACCGGAGAAGCCACCGGGGCTGGCTGGTTGACTGCTGTCCTGATCGTCGTCGACTACCCACGCTAGACCAGGCGGGGGCCTCGCTCTCGCGCAGGTCGGCTCCCTACACCTAGACGTTCGACTGAGTCATGTCGGCGAACCGTGACACGCGACCCTGGAACGCCACGGTGATCGTGGCGGTGGGGCCGTTGCGGTGCTTGGCGACGATGAAGTCTGCCTCACCCGCGCGCGGTGACTCCTTCTCGAACGCGTCCTCCCGGTACAGCAGGATGACGACGTCGGCATCCTGCTCGAGGCTGCCCGATTCGCGAAGATCGGAGAGCTGAGGCTTCTTGTCGGTGCGCGCCTCGGGGCCACGGTTGAGCTGGCTGATCGCGACGACCGGCACCTCGAGCTCCTTGGCGAGCAGCTTCATCGACCGGGAGATCTCGCTGACCTCCTGCTGCCGGCTCTCGACCTTCTTCGGCGAGGACATGAGCTGCATGTAGTCGACGATGATGAGCTCGAGCTGCTGCCGTTGCTTGAGCCGCCGGGCCTTCGCGCGGATCTCCATCATCGTGAGGTTGGGCGAGTCGTCGATGTACAAGGGTGCGTACGCGACCTCGCCCATCCGGCGGGCCAGCCGCGACCAGTCGTCGTCGGTCATCCGGCCGGTCCGCATGTTCTGCAGTGCGACTCCCGCCTCGGCGGAGAGCAGGCGCATCGTGATCTCGTGCTTGCTCATCTCCAGCGAGAAGATCACCGACGTCTTCCGGTGCTTGATCGACGCGGCGCGCGCGAGGTCGAGTCCGAGGGTCGAGTTGTGGGTCGGCACCATCGACCGAGTGGCGAGGTACAGGTGGTCGGCGCTGTCGACCTCGACGCAGCGGACCGGAACGCTCGCGACCGGCCGAACGTCGACGACGAACCGCGAGCGGTTGCGGACGTCACCCTTCGCGCCCCTGCGGTCCTTGTGCGTGAGCCGCTTGCGTTCCAGCCGGAAGACGTCGTCGCACGTCGTGAAATTGAGGATGTACGCGGTCGACGTCGCGGGTGTACGGCCGCGCACCTGCTTCGTTCGCGTCGAGACGCGGTAGCCGAGACTCGCGACGAGCTCGCGAACGTCGTCCGCGAGGCGCCGCGACACGACGGAGAACTGGAGCTGCCCCGTCGTGGTGACCGTGCCGTCGGTATCCATGAGACCCGCGAGGAGCGCGCGGCGCTGTGCCTCGGACGCGCGCAGGTAGGGCGCCGGGATGTGCTTGTCGCCGAGCACGCCCAGCCAACGCAGGATTCCCTGCACGGTGCCGTGCCTGTCGTGGCAGTCCTGGCAGCGGAGGAGCCCGCTCGACGGGCGACCGCAGTCAGGGCAGGCAGGCGGCGCCACAGGGGGCGACACGAAGCGGGCCCGCCCGCCGCAGGTTCGCCCGCACGTCCGGACCTGGGACGTCGCCGGTACGAACGCAGCGCCGCAGACGACGCACCGCCGCGCCGCGGTCGGCGAGGGTTCCGGGAGCCGGATCGTGTACGTCAGCGCATTCGATGTGCTCGGGACGACGCGCATGCCGTCGTCCTCGAGATGGAGCACGATCTCCGGATCGGCTGTCGTGACCCGGGCGGCGGCCGAGTGCCCGTCGCCGAGCCATGCGCCGAGGACGTACGGCGGCAGCGGCAGGTCGGCGTCCGGGAGGTCGAGTGGGGCGGCGTTCGTGATCGAGTGGTTGAGGCGGCGGTCGGCGGTGTCGCACCGCAGCGTCGCCGCGACCTCGGCGGTGGTCCTGATGTGCGCTGTCGCATTTCCGCGACGGGAGGCGCGGGTGTCGGTCAGCCATTGGTGCTCGGCGTCGGCGACGACGACGGTGCCGTCGGCGAGCTCGACCTCGTAGCACGGCCGGCCGGTCATGACCTCGGTCGCGGCGACGACCCGGGTGGGACGGCCGTCCGCACCGAACAACAGGTCGCCGACCGCGACGTCGCCCATCGTGGTCCAGCCGGTCGGGGTCGGGAGCGGGGTGTCGAGGGCGAGCGCCTTCCCGATCGCAGGGCGGGCCGCCACGATGACGAGCTGGCCGGGGTGGAGACCGTTGGTCAGGGCATCGAGGTCCTTGAAGCCGGTGGGCACACCGTGCAGGTCGCCGTCGCGCGAGCCGATCGCCTCGATCTCGTCGAGGGTCGGCTGGAGCAGGTCCTCGAGACGGATGTAGTCCTCGGACGTCCGGCGCTCGGTGACGTCGAAGATCGCCTGCTGCGCCCGGTCGACGGTGTCGTCAACGGCGCCGTCGCCGGCGTAACCGAGCTGGACGATCCGGGTCCCGGCCTCGACGAGGCGGCGCAGGACGGCCTGCTCGGCGACGATCTTCGCGTAGTAGCCGGCACTCGCCGCGGTGGGGACGAACCCGGCCAGGTCGATGAGGTACGCCGCGCCGCCGGCCCGCTGCATCGCGCCGAGCCGGTTGAGCTCGGCGGCGACGGTGATCTGGTCGACGGGCTCGCCGCGGCCGTACAGGTCGACGGCCGCCTCGTAGATGACCTGGTGTGCCGGGCGGTAGAAGTCGCCCGGGCGGAGGACCTCGATGACGTCGGCGATGGCGTCCTTGGAGATGAGCATGCCGCCGAGCACGCTCTGTTCGGCCTCGATGTTCTGCGGCGGCGTGCGCTCGAACTCGCGGAGCTCGGTCGACGACGTCGCGCGCTGCGGGAGCTCGACGGCGGTCACGAAGGAGGTCTTGACCTTTCACTCGAACATGTGTTCGAGTATAGGTGCGACAGACGGATCGGTCATCCACAACCCATGAACAAGTTGTGGACAACCGGCAGGGGCACCTGCGGGGAGCACGCTAGGACGCGGGGCGCCGCGCGACGACGCCCAGTTGTGCCAACGCTGTGCACAAGCGTGGTGACGGAGCGGCGCGTCGCGGTGCGTGAGCTGTGGACAACCGGGTCGGCGTGGCTCGGTCCGAGCACGCGAGCGTCCACAGCGGCTGTGCGCCGAGAAATCACCGCCCGGTGTGGAAGGGCCGCAGCGCGGTCGGGCGTGTCGCCGCCCGGGGCAGGCGTGGACGACGACAGCCCGGCGCCCCGCGCCCCGCACGAGGCGGGAGGCCGGGCCGTCCGGGCTGGGCGGGGCTACTTCTGCGCGACCACCTCGAGGGAGACGGTCGCGTCGACCTCCGGGTGCACCTTGACGGTGACCGCGTGGGTTCCGAGTGCCTTGATCGGCGCCGCGATGACGACACGACGCTTGTCGAGCTTCGGCCCGCCGGCCTTGCTCACGGCGTCGACGACATCCGCCGCCGTCACCGAGCCGAACAGCCGGCCACCCTCGCCCGCGCGGGCCGAGAGCGTCACGGCGAGCCTGCCGAGCTCGGTCGCGAGGTCGCGCGCCGAGCCGAGGTCGCGGACGTCGCGAACCTCCCTGGCCCGGCGGATCGCGGCGATCTGCTTCTCCGCGCCCTTCGTCGCGGTGATCGCCTTGCCCTGCGGGAGGAGGTAGTTGCGGCCGTAGCCGTCGGCGACGTCGACCATGTCACCGGGGCCGCCGAGGCCGGCGACCTCCTGCTTGAGGATGAGCTTCACGGCCGCCCCCTACCGCGCGGTGCTGGTGTAGGGCAGCAGCGCCATCTCGCGGCTGTTCTTGACAGCCACGGCGACGTCACGCTGGTGCTGCGAGCAGTTGCCGCTGACGCGGCGGGCCCTGATCTTGCCGCGGTCGGAGATGAACTTCCGCAGCAGGCCAGTGTCCTTGTAGTCGACGTACGTGATCTTGTCCTTGCAGAACACGCAGACCTTCTTCTTCGGCTTGCGTGCCGGAGGCTTCGCCATGTCGGTGCGTCTCTTTCGGGTATGGGGAAGGGGTTAGAACGGAGGCTCGTCGGCACCGCCGCCGACCCGCGCCGGGGCTGGTGCACCCCACGGGTCCTCGGCCGGTCCACCGCCGAAGCTGCCCCCGCCCGCGCCGGTGCGCGTGGTCTTGTTGACCTTGGCGGTGGCGTTCTTGAGCGACGGGCCGATCTCGTCGACCTCGACCTCGTAGACCGTGCGCTTCTCGCCTTCCTTGGTCTCGTACGACCGCTGCTTGAGCCGGCCGGACAGGATGACGCGGGCGCCGCGGGTCAGCGACTCGGCGACGTTCTCCGCGGCCTGGCGCCAGATGCTGCAGCGCAGGAACAGCGTGTCGCCGTCCTTCCACTCGTTGGTCGCCTTGTCGAGGAACCGCGGGGTGGACGCGACAGTGAAGTTGGCGACGGCCGCGCCGTTGGGCGTGTACCGCAGCTCGGGGTCGTCGGTCAGGTTGCCGATGAGGGTGATGGTCGTGTCGCCGAAAGCCATGATCGTTCGCCCTTCCACGAGCGGGACGTTGCGGTGTGGCGACCGGCGGGCGCCGGAAGCCGTGGGGAAGGGTGGAGCCGGTCAGTGCAACTCGGGACGAAGAACCTTGGTGCGCATGACGGTCTCGGAGAGGTTGAGCTGACGGTCCAGCTCCTTCACCGTGGCCGGCTCCGCGACGAGGTCGACGACGGCGTAGATGCCTTCCCACCGCTTGTCGATCTCGAACGACAGCCTGCGCCGACCCCAGATATCGACCTTCTCGACGGTCCCCCCGTCGTCACGGACGACCCCGAGGAACTGGTCGAGCGTGGGCGGGACGGCCTTCTCCTCGAGATCCGGGTTCAGGATCACCATGAGCTCGTAGTGACGCATGAAACAGACCCACCTCCTGTGGACTCAGCGGCCACGGTCTCTCCGTGGCAGGAGGGCATTCGCGTCAACGAATCTCCGCACGGTAGCAGACCACCTCCTCGTCTCCCGAACCGGACGCCGGACTTCCCATGGCGACCAGGCTAGGCCGGGGGTACGACAGAACGGCAGGGGGTGACGCGAATCTGTGGACAGCGACTACTCGGGCGCGTACGCCAGCAACGCGCGCAGCTCGGCGCTGCCGACACCGCCGATGAGCAGCAGCGCGATGAGGAACGGCAGCCCCTTGGCCCGGCCCGTCGGCGGCTGCGGCCGCAGGCCGCCCTCGCCGAGGAACTGCGACGACGTCGGCCGCGGCGCGAACGTCTGCCCCGGCAGCAACGACGGGGACCCGGACGGCGTGGCGGTGGGCGACCCCGGGGCCGGGCTTGCGGAGGTCGACGGCGACGCCGAACCCGGCGTCGTGGGCGAGGACGTCTGCGTCACGGTCGGCGACGCCGACGTGGTCCGGGACGGGCTCGGCGACGGCTTCGGCGACGTCGTCGCCCCGAGCACGATCACCTTGCCGCGCATGCCGACCGACTCGTGGGTGGTGCAGACGTAGAGGTACGTCCCGGACTTGGTGAACGTGTACGTCGTCGTCAGGTCGAGGAAGCCGTTCGGCGGGCCGACCTGGGTGTTCTTGTCCCAGTTGGACGTCGTCGAGGTGACCGTGTGCTGCTCGGTGCCGCCGCCGTACTGCCACGTCACGGTGTCGCCCTTGTCGATCGTGACGGTGGCGGGCGAGAACCGGTTCGCGTCCCCCCCGACGGTCACCGTCTGGTCCGCGGCACTCGCGGGTGGGACGGCCCAGGGCGCGACGAGCCACGCCGCGGCGCCGAGGGCGGCGGCGGCCCGGACGACACGGAGGGCGGGACGCACCCGCAGAGTGTCGCACCGACGGGCCGGGCTGGCAGCGCGAACGTTCGGGGCGTACAACCTCAAGACATGACAGACGCGCCGCGCACTCTCCAGATGCTCATCGACGGCGAGCTCGTGCCCGCCGCGTCGGGGGCGACGTACGACTCGATCGACCCGTCGACCGGCGAGGTCGCCTGCGTGATCCCCGACGCGGGGATCGACGACGTCGAACGCGCCATCGCGGCAGCGAGAAGGGCGTTCGACACGAGCGACTGGGCGACCCAGGGACGCGAGTCGCGGATCCGTACGGTGCGCGCGTTCGTCGAGGGCATCACCGCGCGGCTGCCCGAGTTCATCGCGATGGAGATCGCCGACGCGGGGCACACCGCGCGGCTCGCCAACCTGTTCACGGTGCCGCTCGCCGTCGAGCACAGTCGCCAGGCGATCGAGCTGTACGAGCAGCGCCGCGACGTCGAGCCGCTCCCGCAGATCACGACGCCCGCGCTGTCCGCGAACTACGTACGCCGCGAGCCGGTCGGCGTGTGCTCGCTGATCAGCGCGTTCAACTTCCCGATCCTGCTCGCGATGTGGAAGGTCGCGCCCGCGCTCGTCACGGGCTGCACCGCCGTGCTCAAGCCGAGCCCGCTCGCGCCGGGCACCGCGTTGCTGCTCGCGGAGGTCGCCGCCGAGCACCTGCCGCCCGGCGTCCTCAACGTCGTGACGCCGAGCGGCATCGGCCCGGCCGAGGTGCTCACCACGAGTCCGCTCGTCGACAAGGTGGCGTTCACCGGGTCGACCGACACCGGCCGCCGGATCATGCGCGGCGCCGCGGACACCGTGAAGGACCTCACCCTCGAGCTGGGCGGCAAGGGCCCGGCGGTCTTCCTCGACGACGTCGACCTCGACGCCGCGGTACCGGGCGCGCTGTTCGGGTTCCTCATGCACCAGGGGCAGGCGTGCGAGTCGACGACCCGCCTGCTCGTGCCGCGCAGCCGGTACGACGAGACGCTCGACCGGCTCGAGGCCGCCGCCGAGGCGCTCGTCGTCGGGCCCGCCGACGACTTCGGCAGCGACCTCGGCCCGCTCATCAGCGCCGCGCAGCTCGACCGGGTGCAGCGGTACGTGAAGCTCGGCCACGACCAGGGCGCGCGCCTGCTCACCGGCGGGTCGCCGATCGACCTCGGCGGCGGGTTCTTCCACCAGCCGACGATCTTCGCCGACGCGACGAACGACATGACCATCGCGCAGGAGGAGATCTTCGGCCCGGTCCTCACCGTGATCCCGTACGGCACCGAGGGCGAGGCCGTCGAGATCGCGAACGACACCATCTACGGTCTCGCCGCATCCGTCTGGTCGCGCGACGTGCCGCGCGCGGTGAGCGTCGCCAACCGGGTCCGCGCGGGCACCGTCTGGGTCAACGACGTCCACCTGCTCAACGGGTACGCGCCGTTCGGCGGCTACAAGCAGTCCGGTGTCGGGCGCGAGCTCGGGCCACAGGTCCTCGACGCGTACCTCTCCTCGAAGCACGTGCACGTGGACCTGTCGCCCTCGCTCGCCCAGAAGTACTGGTACGGCACGATCGGTCTCGGCTAGACCGTGACGGAGATCGTCACCGTCGCGTACTGGCCGGCGCTGTAGGTGCACGACGTGGACATCACGGTGACCTTGACGGTGTACGTCCCCGGCGTCGCGTACGAGTGGGTCGCCTGCTGATCCCACGTCGACGCCTTGGGGTGCGTGGTGCCCTCGGCGTTCTGGCAGCCGTCGAGCGACCTCGGGCCGACGTACGACTCGTTGCCGTCGCCCCAGTCGATGTAGAACTTCTTCACCCAGCCGTCGGGGTCGGCACCGTGCATCGCGAGCGTCGCGACCTCGCCGGCGATCTGCTCGGCCGAGACGGACGGCTGCGCCGGACCGTTCGTCGGCTCGGGGGTCGCCACCGGCTTCACGGTGACGGAGGACTCGGCGACGCGGGTCTGCGTCTCCGCGCCGCAGCCGCCGGTCGTCACCTGCAGCCGCGCGCCGTACGTCCCGGCTTCCTTGTACGTGTGGCCGACGAGCTTGGCCAGGGCGACGCCTTCGCCGCACGGCTCGGTCGGCTCGTACACGATCTTGGTGCCGTCGCCGAACTGCAGCTCGATCCGGAGCAGCCGCCCGGCGCCGTCGTACGCCTTGACCTTCCACTGCATCGCCGACCCGGCCTTGACGCCGTCGGTGTACGGGTAGAGCGCGACCGAGAGCCCCGCGACGTACTTCGTCGGCTCCGTGGTCGGCTTCGGCTCGGTGACCGGCGCCGGCTTGTCGGTGGGCTTCGGCTCGGGCTTGGGCGTCGGCTTGGGCTTCGGCTTCTCCGTGGGCTTCGGCTGCTCGGGCTTCGGCGTCGCGGACGGCGTGGGCTCCTCGACGATCTGGTTGGAGCCCGTGGGCGTGGCGTTGATGACGCGCGTCGCGCCGACGGCGGCGAACGCGACGAGGAACGCGGACATCGTGGCCTGGGCCGCGACCTTCCTGCGACGGTGGATCTGGGCGATACGGCTCATGACGGCACCCCTTCGACCGAGGACGAGCGGGGGCCGCCCGACGAGGTCGTCGAGAGCCGCCTTGATGGCGTCGTTGCTCATGCCGGCTGCTCCTTCCGCGTCGCGCCCCCGCGCTGGACAGGGAGGGCGGGGCCGTCTCCTCCGACGATGCCGCGCAGCCGTACGAGAGCCCGCGACGCGGTGCTCTTGACGGTTCCGACGCTGCACCCGAGGAGATCGGCGACCTGCGCCTCCGAGAGGTCCTCGTAGAAACGGAGGACCACGATCGCGCGCTGGCGGGGCGGGAGCTCCGCGAGCGCGCGGCGGAGGGCATGTCGCGCGTCGACGTCGGCGTACGGGTCGTGCGCGGCGATGTCGGGCAGGTTGCCCGTCGCGAGCTCGCCGCGCCACTTCCGCCGCCACCACGTCGCGAACGTCCTGGCCATGACCTGCCGGACGTACGCCTCGGCCGCGTCCTTGTCGCGCAACCGGTCCCAGCGGAACCACGTCTTGACCAGTGCGGTCTGCAACAGGTCCTCGGCGGTGCCCCAGTCTCCGGTCAGCAAGTACGCGGTCCGCAGCAGGCTCGTGGCGCGGTAGTCGACCAGCGCGTCGAACGCCTGGCGTGCTTCCGTGTCCACGAGCCCTCCTCTCCGCTGGCGTCTAGGACGACGTAGCGGGGACGAAGGGTTGATCGACTTTCGCGGACGGCGCGAAGTACACCCGGATGGCCTAGCCTCGAACCATGCAGATCGGTGCGCATGTCGACCGCCAGGACCCGGTCGCCGAGGCGAAGGCCCGCGAGGCCGACCTCGTGCAGTTCTTCCTCGGTGACCCGCAGGGGTGGCAGAAGCCCGAGCCGCGCGACGACGCGACCGAGCTACGGGCGAGCGGGCTCACGCTGTACGTGCATGCGCCGTACATCGTCAACGTCGCGTCGACCAACAACAAGATCCGCATCCCGTCGCGCAAGATCCTGTCCGACCAGTGCGCGGCCGCGGCCGAGCTCGGCGCGACCGCGGTCATCGTGCACGGCGGTCACGTCGGCTCGGACGACGAGCTCGAGACCGGCTACGACAACTGGCGCAAGACGTTCGAACGGCTCGAGACCGACGTGCGGGTGCTCATCGAGAACACGGCTGGCGGCGACCACGCGATCGCCCGGCGGTTCGACCGGTTGGCCCGGTTGTGGGACGCGCTCGACGGCTACGACGTCGGCTTCTGCCTCGACACGTGCCACGCGCACGCGGGAGGCGAGGACCTCGTCGGCATCGTCGAGCGGGTGCTCGCGATCACCGGCCGGATCGACCTGGTGCACGCCAACGACTCGAAGGATCCGTACGACTCCGGCCGCGACCGGCACGAGAACTTCGGCGCCGGCCAGATCGACCCCGGCGTCCTCGTCGAGGTGGTGCGGCTCGCGGGCGCGCCGGTCGTCTGCGAGACGCCGGGCGGCGCAGCGGGCCAGGGCCAGGACATCGCGTTCCTCCGCGACCGCGTGCCGCGGTAGCGGTGAGCGCCGCGTAGCGGGCCGGTGACGAACGTGACACGCCGTACTACGGCGCCGGGACCCACGAGATGGTCAACGCCGCGACCAGGCCGAGCACGAGCGCGAGCCGCCATGCCGCGAGGCCCCCGCGCGCCAGCAACGCCTCGACGTCGGCGGGTCCCAGCCTGGGCGGCTGACCGTCCCGCCGGGCGCGCCAGGCGTACGAGACCGCCCAGACCTGGACCATGACCAGCGCCGCAAGCGGGACCGCGGCCGGCACGGCAACCACCGCGGTGAGGACGTACCGGACCAGCCACGGGCGGATGCCCGCACTCACCACGAGCACCGGTGCGCCAGCGAGCAGCGCGATGAGCACGTAGCCGATCAGGTTCCCCGTCATGTCCTGGGACACGATGGCGACCGTCTTGCGGCTGTCGCGCCAGTGCAGCCCCGCGGCGACGTCGAGCCCGTGGTCCTTGCGCATCGTCCGCGCCGTGCGGGCGTACGCCCGGCCGAGGACGCGCCCGGCCGCGCGCCCTGCCGCGGCGTCCACCGTCATCGCCAGTCGTCTCCCGTCACTCGAACAGGTTCCTGGCCGCCCGCGCACCCGCGCCCGCCGCACCTGCCGAGTGCACCGTCGCGCGCACGCTCTGCCGGTACGCCTTCTGCTCGTTGCGCGCCTGGCGGGCGAGGCGGCTGCGGATCCGCTTGGCTGACTTCGTCGTGATCCGCCGTCCCGCCATCGCGCCCGCCTCCATCTCGGCCCTCCGCGCCGCCCGCGCGTTCTTCGCCGACCGCGCCGTCATCAGGTCGAACGCGTCCCAGGCGGCCTCGCCGAACTTGCGGTGGTGCATGTGATCACCGAAAGAGTAGGCCGAGTACGCGACCGAGATGGCGGTCGCGACCCCGACGATCACGCCGCAGACGACGCTCGCGCCGCACCCGATCATCGACACGACGGTGGCCACCGCCGCGATGCGCTTGGCCCATTTGCTGAAGCCCTTGATGCCCCAGCGACCGTCGAGGTCGAACGCGTTGACCGGGTCCTGGTTGACGTAGTCGTACGCGTTGGCGTTGCCGCCCGGCACCGGGTCGACCTGGAGGAACCGGCCGAGCAGCGGCGCGTACAGCCGGACGCCCATCATCACGATCCCGCCGAGCCCGTCGCCGGCGCGCCGCTTGCCGCCGAGCCAGCCGTACCGGCCCGGCGTCGCGCCTTGCGGGACACCGAATTCATCGGTCGCGAAACCCGTCGACGGGGCGGCGGCGGAGACGGTGGCGGTCGCCACCACGTCCCCGTGCAGGTTGACGACGTCCCAGACCAGCGCCCCGCCCTGGTCCACCGTGGCGACAAGCGAACCTTCGAGCCCGGTGATGTTGCGGGTGAACAGTGTCCCGCTCGTGTTCTCGGCGATCCACGCCGGGGAGTCGCCGGAGTCCGCGTAGTGGTACGTCGTCGTGTTGCCGGACTGGTCGGCCCGCGCGGCAAGCCGGCCCGCCGCGTCCAGCGACCAGGTCTGGCTGTTGCCACCTTGGGTGATGGTGCGCACGAAGTCGTTCGCGAAGTACGAGACCGACAGCGCGGCCGCGTTCGCCGTGTCCGCGGCGGGCAGGCTGGTGACCCGCCCGAACGCGTCGTAGGCCAGGCCGACGTCGCTGCCGGTGCCGAGCAGCCGGTCGGCCGTGTCGTACCGGTGCGTCACCGTCGACGCGCCGGTCGCGTTCTGGCACACGCCCCCGGACCCGGCCGGGTACGACGTCGACGAGAGCCGGTTCGAGTCGGCGTCGAACGCGTACGTCCGCGTCGTGCAGCCTGATCCGGTGGGCTGGTCGGTGACTTTGGTCAGCCGGTCCGCCGCGTCGTAGGTGTACGACCACGTGCCGCCCTGCGATCCCGACGTCGCGCCGATCGTCGCCGCCCGGCTGCGCGCGTTGCCATGCACGTCGAACCCGACGCTCTCGTCGAGCCAGACGGTCGTGCCCTTCTTCACCGACAGCGCGGTCGGCTGGCCCACCTGGTCGTGGGTGAAGGTCTGCGTCACGCCGTTCGGCCAGGTCTGCGTCTTCAGCACGCCGTCCGCGTCGTACGTCGCGCCGAACGAGCCGGTCACACCGGTGACGGTCATCGACGTCGGCAGGTCGCGCCGCTCGCCGCCGCCGTTGTACGTCAGCGTCCGCGTGACGTCCTTGGACTCATCTTCCTGGGTCGAGATCCGGCCGGCGCTGTCATAGGTCGTCGTCGTGGTCACCGTGCCGTCGTTGTACGTCAGGACCCGGCCGAAGTCGTCGAACGACGTGGTCACCGACGACGTACCGTCGGAGAGACCGGTCGACAGGCCAGTGGCCGGGTCGTAGGACGTAGTCCGCGTCGCGACCGCGGTGCCGGCCCCGCCCGCGAGCTGCACCTGAGAGAGCCGCGGCGAGTAGCCACCGTTCTCGTAGACCGTGGTCGAGGTCCGGGTGGTGCCGCCCGGCGTCGTGTCGACGACCACCGTCGGCCGGTTCAGGTAGTCATACGTCTGGAAGTGCTTCGTCGGGATGCCCGCGAGGCCAGGCGTACCCTCCGCGACCGGCTGTGCCACCGGGATCTGCTTGCAAAGCAGGTTCGCCAACTCGGGGTGGTTGTTGCAGGCCGAGTCGCCGCTCGACGCGTCGGCGGTGTAGTAGACCCGCTTCGTCGAGCCCGCCGTGTCGCCGCTGGGGTTCGACGGCATCCGCTCCTCGACCACGAGGCCGGTCTGGCTGTCGTAGCGGGTGGTCACGGCGATCGCGAGGCCGGTCGGGTCGGTGACGACGCTCATGGGCCGGCGGAACGTCCACCCGGTCGTGTCCGACACCGAGAGCGCGTACCACGTGGCGGTCGTCCGCTTGTCGACCTCGTTCGTCGCGACGGCCGACGACGACAGGCTGGCCGCCGTGTAGCTCGACGTCTCGAGGTGCAGCGTCGGGCCAGCCGGGTGGCCGAGCTCACTGCCGTTGTCGTACGAGGACCTGGTGTGCGTGCGCACGCCGGTCACGGAGCCCGGCAGCGTCGCCAGGTGGTACGGACCGAACGTGTCCAGCAGGTCCATGCCGTCGCTGCTGTAGACGTTGACGGTCGACAGCGCGGCCGCGGCCGCGGCAGACCCGGACGGGAGGTTCAGATCCGGCGCGGCGGACGGGTTGAGCGCCAGCTCGCGGTTCTCCGCGTCGAGTGACTGGACCACGTCGCCGTTCGCGTTGTACGCAGTCATGTCGACGTGCCAGCCCGCGGCGTCCGTCGCGCTCGCCGCGCCGAACGACGCGGTGTTGACGATCCGGCCGGTCGGGCTGAGGTAGTACACGGCCGCGTCGCGGACGTCGTTCGATGACACGGTGTCGCCCGGGTCGAACATCGCGACCGCCGACGCAGGCGCGTCCGTCTGGCCCCAGGCCGCCACCGACGCGGCGGTCATGCTCGGCCGGTAGTACGCGAACGACGCGTCCGGCGCCGTCGGCACGTCGTACCGCACGGTCTCGGTCTCGGTGCCGCCGCCGCTGTGGGTGCGGCTCGACGTCGAGACGCGGCCAGCGCTGTCGTACTCCAGCGTCGTCGCGGCCAAGCCGGCCGACGTCACCGAGGTGAGCCGGCCGGACGTGTAGCCATACGTCGTCGGCAGCACCGGCGAGCCGCAGGTCGATGAAGCGCCGCCGGACGTGACCTGGCGCGGGTCCCACTGCTGGAGCAGGGCTCCGGTGTTGCCCGTGCCGAGGCCCTCGTCGTAGGCGTAGCAGGCGATCGCGACGAGCAGGGTCGCGCCCGCGGCCGTCGTCGTCTTGAGCTGGACCTGGGTCAGGTGCCCGGACGCGGCGGACCCGGAGGTGTAGGCGAACTCGAGCGCGCGGCAGCCCTTGGTCCACGAGCCGCCGGTGCACGACGCGCCCGGCGGAATCGGCGCGAGCATCTCGCCGACCCGGTTGTCGGCGTTGTACGTGTACGTCGTCGTCAACGCCGACCCCGGCTGGGTGACGTGGTCGAGGCGGTACGCGTGCGGGCCCGAGGTGCTCGGCGCGCTGGTGTACGCCTTCGACGGCACGAACACCGTCGCGTTGCCGTCGAGGTCGGTCAGCGTCCACGTCGCCGCGGTGCCGTTGGTGATCGTCGCGGGCTTGAGCAGCAGGCCGCTCGTCGTATCGTCGCCGGTCGGCTTGAACTGGCCGGCCGCGTTCTTGACGAACGCGATCGTCGAGCCGTCGCTGTCGAGCACCCGGACCTGCGTCCCGAGGTCGGTGAGCCCCGCGTACGTCGAGTTCGCCGAGGTGACTGGCAGGGACGGGACCCAGCCCGGCCCGAACACGCCCTCGTCGGTGAGGCTGGTCTGGTCGTACGCGATCCAGTGGCTCGTCGCGCCGCCAGGGAGGTCTGCGGTCGGCGTGCCGTTGTAGAGCCGGACGAACGCCTCGGTCGCGTTGTACGGGACGGTGAATCGCAGCGTGCGCTCCAGCCACTTCCCCCGCTCGGCGTTCGTCACCGCGACCGTCGCGGCCTCCGACGTGACGGCACCCACCTTCCAGAACGCGACCGCCTTGGCCGTACGCAGGTGGTTCCCGACGTACGTCAGGTCGACCGACCCGTCGACCCAGACGTGCGTGGTCAGCGTGTACGAGTGCCCGGTCTGCAGGTCGAGACGCATCGCGCCCTGGTCGCCCCCGACCGCCGCGTACGTGTCGTTCGACGTGCCGGTCGACGGGCTGATGACGAGCGAGTGACCCTGGCTGAACACCGGCGTGGTGGCCGACGACAGGGTGACCCGGCCCGCGTTGAACCCGGTCGTTCCGGTCTCCACGTCGGCCTGGTTGTCGGTGAGGTGCTCGAACGCGCCGGGCACCGACCGGACCGGCGAGCCGGTGTTGTACGAGCGGCTCACGGTGAGGTCGGACGCGAACGACGAGACGCTCGCGTCGGTCGCGGTCAGGCCGAGGTGGCCGGTGACCAGGTTGAGCGTGCCGGGACCGAACGACGTCGTCGCCGTCGGGGTCGCGTCACCGCCGCGGTCGAGCGTGACCGTCGTCGTCGGCGTGCTGCAGCTCCCGCTGTTGGTCGGGGTGAAGCAGGCTTGCAGCTCGACCGGCCCGTCCGCGCCGAGCGTCTTCGCGGGGTCCCACAGCAACGTCGGCACGCTGGTGTCGATACCCGAGGTCCCGGTGGCGACCGGCCATGCGCTGACCGCGGCACCCGCGTTCGTCACGTCGGTCGTCGGGATGCTCTGGAACGACTCGCTGCTGCCCCGCCGGTACTTCCAGGTGACCCCGGTGTAGCCGGACTTCGCCCGGGCCGTCAGCGGCACCAGGCCCTGGACGTGCGAACCCGTGACCGGGCCGGTGATGCCGACACCACCCGAGCCGAAGGAGTACGACCCGATCGGCCCGACGCTGTTGTCGCTCTCGACGCCCTGGAAGTACAGGGTGTGCCAACCGCCGCCCGGCGTCAGCGTGACGTCGGCGTGGCCGAGCGAGTCGGCGTTCACCGACTGCGGCGCGGTCAGCGCCGGATCGTCGAGCTGGTAGAGGTAGCGGTCCGGGTAGTACGCCTGGATACCGAACGTCCCGCTCGTCGTGCCGGCCGTGGCCCACGCGCCCTGCGGGAACGCCGTGCTGCTGACGGTAGGCGTGAACGGCGCCAGGGGCGCCGACCCCTGGAAGTAGCCCATCACGTCGACGACGAGGTGGACCGCGCCGGTGGACGCGAAGAAGTTGACCTGGCCGTTGCTGCCGATCTTGGCGATGAACGTGCCGCTGTAGTTGTAGCCCGCGTTGCCGTAGTTGAGGATCGAGCCCGGCGACGGCCGGGACTCGCCGGTCGGGTAGCCCTGGAACCAGCCCGGGTTCGTCGGCGTGACCGCCTGGATCGCGAGCACGGCGGCCGTCGCGCCGACCGGAACGATCGTCGCCTCGTTCGCGTCCAGGGGTCCGGTGATCTGCACCGACCGGGTCTCCTGCGAGCCGTACGGGGAGCAGCAGTACTCGTTGAAGCCGTTCGTGCTGTTGTAGATGCGGGTCGGGTCGATCGGCACGTAGACGCGCGACCCGCTGCCGGTCGCTCGCGTGTAGTAGCCCTCGATGTCGAACAGCACGTGCGTGGTGCCGGTGTTGTTGAACACGGCGACCTTGCCGTCGTCGCCGACCTCGACCTCGACCAGCGACGTCTGCGTCAGGCCGATCGAGAAGTTGACGTTGGACGTGTCCGGCTTGGTGGCACCGCTCCGGTACACCGTGAGGTAGCCGTTCGCGGTCGGCTGGGTCGACGTCACCGCGACCGCGACCGACTCGACGCCGCTGCCGGCCACGCCACCCACGCCGGTCACCGGGTACGTCCGCGTCTGACCGGCACCGATCGGGGTCGTGTCGCCGTTGGCGCCGAGGCCGCTCCTGGTGTCGACGACGCGGGCCGGCGAGAGCGGCACGAAGCCGCTGTCGCCGGTCGTCGCAGTGTTGTCGGTGTAGTAACCCTGGACGTCGAAGAGCACGTTCATACTGCCCGTGCTGGCGTAGACGTTGACCTGTCCGAACTCGCCGAGCTTGGCGATGACCAGGGCCGCATTCGTGGTGCCCGCCGTGAGCGAGAGCTGGGAGACCTGCGGCCGTGTCTTCCCCTTCGGGTAGATCGTCAGGTACGAGTTCGCGGTCGGCGAGATGCCGACGACCGACAGCGCGACCGCGGTGACCCCGGTCTCCGGGACTCCGCCGACGCCGACGACGGTGAACGTCTGGGTCGAGCCGCCGGTCAAAGGTGCCGACGAGCCGCCGAGACCGCTGCGGGTGTCGACGATGCGGGCCGGCGAGACCGGCACGAACTGGCCATAGCCCGCGGCCATCGTCGACTGCACCGGGACGAAGTAGCCGGTCGAGATCGTCGGCGAGTCGCCGAGCCGGTTCACCGCCGTCATCTTCAGCCAGTACTGCTCGCCGTTGGTGAGGCCGGTCAGCGTCGTCTGGGTCGCGTTGCCCGCGACGTTGATCGGCGCCTCGGCCGTGTCGTCCGCGTGCATGACCGTGAGCCGGTACGCCGTCAGCGGCGCACCGTTCCCGTTGGCCGCGGTCCACGACAGGGTCGCCGTGGTGTCGCCGACCTGCATCGACATGCCGGTCGGGGCGAACGGCAGGCCCGCGGGCGTGGTCGCGTTCGACACGCCTTCCGGTCCGGTGCCGATCGCGTTCACGCCGCTGACGTGGAACGTGTACGCGGTGCCGTTGGTGAGGCCGGAGATGGTTGCGGTGGTGACGTTGCCGAGGTTGGTGGTCGAGACCAGAGTCGCACCGGCGTACGCCTTCACGACGTAGCCGGTGACGGTGCGCCCGTTGTAGTACGCCGGGCTCCACGACACGTACGCCAGGTGGTCGCCGTCGGTCGCCGACACGGTGGACGGCGCGTAGGGCACGCCGGCCGGGATCACGGCGGCGGTCTGCGGCGACGACGAACCGGTGCCGTACGAGTTGGTCGCGGACACGCTGAACGTGTACGAGTCGCCGTTGGTGAGCCCGGTGACGACGGCGGTCGTCGTCGTCGCGATCCAGTTCGAGTCGAAGGTGCCGTTGCGCCAGCGCGCGACGGTGTACTGCGTGATCGCCGAGCCGTTCTGCGGCGGCGCGGTCCACGAGACGGTGGCGCTGGTGTCACCCGGGGTGGCCGTGACGCCGGTCGGCGTGCCGGGGATGCCGGTCGTCAGCAGCGGAGTCGCGGCCGAGTCGGCGCCGGTGCCCACGGCGTTGACGGCCGCGACCTTGAACGAGTAGGGCGTGCCGTTGGTGAGGCCGGTCACGGTGCCGCTCGTCGCGGGCGCAGTGATCGTCGTGGTCGAGAACAGCGCGCCCGAGTTGAGGTACGACTTGACCGCATAGCTCGTGATCGCGGAGCCGTTGCCGCTCGGCGCGGTCCACGAGACGACCGCCGACGCGTTGCCCGGGCTCGCCGAGACGCCAGTCGGCGCGAACGGCACGCCCGCGGGCGTGACCGCGTTCGACCCGGCCGACTCGGAGCTCGTGCCGACCGTGTTGGTCGCCGCGACGGTGAAGGTGTACGCCGTGCCGTTGGTCAACCCGGTCACGGTCGTCGAGGTGACCGCGCCGACCGTCTTCGTGCCGACGAGCGTCGCCCCCTGGTAGGTACGCACGGTGTAGCCGGTGACGGCGTCGCCGTTGCCGCTCGGTGCGCTCCACGAGACGGCGGCGCTCTGGTCGCCCGCGGTGGCCGTCACGCCGGTCGGCACGAACGGCATGCCCGCCGGGGTGACCGCGGCCGACGCGGCCGAGTCGGCGCCGGTGCCGACCGCGTTCGTCGCGGCGACCTTGAAGGTGTACGCCGTGCCGTTGGTCAGGCCGGTGACGGTCGTGGAGGTGACCGCGCCGACGTTCGTCGTGGAGACGAGCGTCGCGCCCTGGTACGCCTTGACCGCGTAGCCGGTGATCGCTGCGCCGTTGCGGCCCGGCGCGGTCCACGAGACCGCGGCGGACGAGTCGCCGCGGGTCGCGGTGACACCGGTCGGCGCGCCGGGCAGGCCGGCGGGCGTGACCGAGTTGGACGTGGTCGCCGCGCGGGCGCCGACCGCGTTGGTCGCGGACACGGTCGTGTAGTACGCGGTGCCGTTGGTCAGCCCGGTCACCGTCGCGCTGGTCGCACCGGCGCCCGGGCTCTGCGTCGAGACGAGCGTCGCCCCCGTGTACGTCTTCACCATGTAGCCGGTGAGCGCCGCGCCGTTGTCGGCGGGGGCGGTCCAGGTCACCGTGAGACTGGTGTCACCACGGGTCGCGACGACGTTCGACGGCGCGAACGGCACGCCCGCGGGCGTCACGGTGTTCGAGGTGCCCACCGGACCGGTGCCGACCGCGTTCGTCGCCGCGACGGTGAAGGAGTACGCCGTGCCGTTGGTCAGCCCGGTCACGGTCGCGCTGGTCGCGGCAGCGCCCGCCGACTGCGTCGACACGAGCGTCGCGCCGTCGTACGCCTTGACCGTGTAGCCGGTGACCGGCGAGCCGTTGGCGCTCGCCGCGGTCCACGTCACGGTGGCCTGGGTGTCGCCGCGGGTCGCCGTCACGCTGGTCGGCGCGAACGGCACGCCCGCGGGCGTGACGCTGTTCGACGCGGCCGAGTCCGGGCCGGTGCCGTACGCGTTGGTGGCGTTGACCTTGAACGTGTACGCCGTGCCGTTGGTCAGCGCGCCGACGGTCGTCGAGGTGACTGCGCCGACGTTCGTGGTCGAGATCAGCGTCGCGCCCTCGTACGTCTTGACGGCGTAGCCGGTGATCACGCTCGCGTTGGCCGGCGGCGCGGTCCAGGACACTGCCGCGGACTGGTCGCCGCGGGTCGCGGTGACGCCGGTCGGCGCGCCCGGCGCCCCGGCCGTGATCGCGGCGGACGCGGCCGAGGGGGCACCGGGGCCCGCCGGCGTGGGGGGCTGTGACCGGGACCGGTAAGCCCTGGCCGGG
>CBQZLL010000013.1:0-22729 GCA_967749945.1 uncultured Frankiaceae bacterium | reverse complement strand
GCTGCCTTGCTTCAACGAGGTGGGCCACGTCGTCGAGGAGATCGAGCGGATCAGCGCCGCGCTCGACGCGAGCGGCTACGTCTACGACCTCGACGCGTACGACGACTGCTCGACCGACGGCACCCGCGAGCTGCTCGCCGAGGTCGTCGCGTCCGGCCGCTACCCGCGGCTGCGCTACTTCCCGCGCCAGCGCAACGGCGGCTCCGGCACGATCCGCCGGATCGGCAGCCGCGACGCGCGCGGGACGTACGTCGTGTGGACCGACGCCGACATGACGTACCCGAACGAACGCATCCCCGAGCTCGTCGACCTGCTCGCCCACGACGACGCGTACGACCAGGTCGTCGGCGCGCGCACGACGGAGGAGGGGACGTACAAGCTGCTCCGCGTCCCCGCGAAGTGGGCCATCCGCAAGATCGCCGAACGCCTCACGGGTACGAAGATCCCCGATCTCAACTCGGGGCTGCGCGCGTTCCGCCGCGAGGTGTCGCTGCCGTACCTGTCCCTGCTGCCGCCAGGGTTCTCCTGCGTGACGACGCTGACCGTGTCGTTCCTGTCGAACGGCCACGACGTGCACTACGTCCCGATCGACTACGCGAAGCGCGCGGGCACCAGCAAGTTCCACTTCACCAAGGATGCCTACCGCTACATCCTCCAGGTGCTGCGGATGGTCATGTACTTCAACCCGCTCAAGGTCCTCATGCCGCTCGCGCTCTGGATCCTCGGGCTCGGGTTCGTGAAGATCGTGTACGACCTCATCGCGCACCCGTTCCGCATCACCGGTGTCACGGTGCTCGTCATGGTCATGGGGTTCCAGATCGCCGCGCTCGCGCTGATCGGCGACCTCATCGTCCGCTCCCGCCAGCAAGAGTGAAGGTCAAGACGGCGGTACGCATCGCGTTCGCCGTCCTATCGGTCGGTGCGCTCGTCGCGGCGACGGTGTCGCAGTGGTCGCGCGTCGGCGACACCCTCCGCGAGGTCTCCGGTCCCGATCTCGCGATCGGTGTCGTGGCGATGCTCGCGGCGACGTACTGCTCGATGCTGTCGTGGCGCGCGGTGCTCGCCGACCTCGGCTCGCCGCTCCGTCTCCGGTACGCCATCGGCATCTTCTTCATCGGCCAGCTCGGCAAGTACTTGCCCGGCAGCCTGTGGCCGGTCGTCGCGCAGATGGAGCTGGGCAAGGAGCACGGCGTACCGCGCAAGCGGTCCGCCGTCGCCGCGCTGCTCGTCATCGTCCTGGTGCTCACGGCCGGCGGGCTGGTCAGCGCGGCGACGCTGCCGTTCGTCGCGTCGGGATCGCTGGCGTCGTACCGCTACGTCTTCGCCGTGCCGGTGCTCGGTCTCGTGCTGCTGGTGCCGACCGTCTTCCGCCGCGTCACGGCGTTCGGCCTGCGGCTGTTACGACGGCAGCCGCTCGACCGCGACCTCTCGGTCCGTGGCGCGGCGACCGCGCTCGGCTGGTCGGTCGTGCAGTGGTGCGGCTACGGCGTCGCGGTGTGGGCGTTGTGCCGCGGTCTCCCTGGCGCCCCCGGCGACCTGCTCGCGTTGTGCACCGGCGCCTACGCGCTCGCCTGGACCGCCGGGTTCCTCGTGCTGTTCGTGCCGGCCGGGGCGGGTGTGCGCGAGGGGGCGCTGGTGCTGCTGCTGACGCCGTCGTTCGGATCCGGTCCGGCGCTCGGCGTCGCGCTGCTCGCGCGGCTGCTCGCGACCGTCGCGGACGTCGGCTGGGGGCTGGTGGCGTTCGCCGAGGGCGGGCACCGCTGGTACCGGAAGCGCCGGCAGGACCCGGTAAGGACCCTGTGACGGTTGTGACGAGTGGGACGGCCGGGTCAAGATGTCCCGGAGAGCGTCCGAAGGAGGAAAGGGAGCCCGTTCGGCCGAACGGAGCAATGACCGAGGAGGCGCCGATGAGAGCAGCGCGCGTCGTGCGCGGCGTCCTCGTGTCCGCGCTCGCGGCCGCGCCGCTCGCCGTCCTCCCCACGACCGCCGCCGCGGCCGAGGAGATCTACGGCCGCCCGTCCGACGGCGTCTTCACCATCGAGGGCCACGGCTGGGGCCACGGCCACGGCCTGTCGCAGTGGGGCGCCGAAGGCGCGGCGAGCAAGGGCGTCTCGGCGACGACCATCCTCAACACCTACTACCCGAGCACCGGGACAGCGACGCAGAGCGCGCGGACGATCCGTGTCCTCATCGGCGAGGACGACCACAGCGACATCTGCGTCCGCGCGACGAGCGGCCTCCAGGTCCGCGACCTCGCGTCCGGTGCGGCGTACACGCTGCCGGGCGGCCCGGCCCGCTGGCGGATCTACGCCGACTCGGCCGGCGAGCACGTGCAGTCGTACACGTCCGGTACGTGGACGACCTGGTCGACGGGCGGCAAGTCGTCGTGGACCGGGCCGATGCAGTTCCAGGGCGCGACGCCGTTGCGGCTGATGTTCCGCGACGGAACGTCCCGCGACTACCGCGGCGTCCTGCGCGCGTTGCGCACGGGGACGACCACCATCAACGTCGTCAACTCGCTGTCGCTCGAGCAGTACCTCTACGGCGTCGTCCCGCGCGAGTCGCCCGCGTCCTGGCATGCGGAGGCGCTGAAGGCGCAGGCCGTCGCGGCGCGCTCGTACTCGTCGTACAAGATGGACCACGTCGCGTCCGGCTCGACCTACGACATCTGCTCGACCACGTCGTGCCAGGTCTACGGCGGCGTCCGCCTCATCACGTCCGGCGGGACCGTCATCGAGCTCGAGAACGCCTCGACCAACGCCGCCGTCGACGCGACCAAGGGCGTGGTGCGGACGTACGGCGGCAAGGCGATCTTCGCCGAGTTCTCTTCGTCGAACGGCGGCTGGTCGACGCAGGGCTCGCAGCCGTACCTCGCGCCGAAGGCCGACCCGTGGGACGCCATCCTGTCCCCGCACCACTACTGGACCGCGCGGCTCACCGTCGCGCAGATCGAGCACAAGTTCCCGTCGCTCGGCACCTTGAAGCGCATCCGGATCACCCGGCGCGACGGCAACGGCGAGTGGGGCGGCCGGGTCAAGGACGTCGTCCTCGAGGGCGTCAACGCGAGCGGCACCGCGACGTCGGTGACGACGACGGGCGGCGGCATCTACTCGGTCAGCACCTGGCCGGCGTCGTCGACCGGCCTGCGCGGGACGTGGTTCCACATCGTGCCGCAGTACGCCACTGCGATCGTCGCGAAGACCGGCAACCCGAGCGTCGTCCGCGCGCCCGCGCCAGGCCGCGTCGACCTCGCCGTGCGGTTCCGCAACACCGGCAGCGTCGGGTGGCCGGTCTCCGGCCTGCACCTCGCCGTCGCGTCGCCCGCGGGCGCCTCCGACCCGATGGTCGGCAACAGCACGAAGCCAGGGACGTTCACCGGCAACCTGACGACTCCGGGGTCGTCGACCGTCGAGCCCGGCGAGATCGCACGCTTCGTCGTGCCGATCAACGCGTCAGCGTCGGCCCCTGGCACGTACCTGAAGTCGTACCGCGTGCGGATCGGCTCTGGCGCGGTCCTCGGCGCGACGGCGTCGTGGTCGGTGACGGTGGTGGCGGCGACGTTCACCTCGTCGTTGGTGGCCGTCACGGCACCCCCGAACGCCGACCCCAACGCGCCGCCGACGTTCTGGCACGACGGCACGGTCGTCGTCCCGCGCTACGGCACGACCAGCGTCACCGTGAAGATCAGGAACACCAGCAACGTCTCCTGGCCGCTCAACGCGGGCGTGCGTCTCGCGACCTCCGACGCGCGCGGCCGCGAGAGCGCGTCGGCCGGTGCGGAGTGGCTGAGCAAGTCGGTCGTCGGCCCGGTCACCGGGGTCGACGGCGTGGACGGCGCCACCGCGGTGCTCCCAGGCCAAATTGGCCTGTTCCCGCTGACGCTGCACGGCAACGCGCACAGCGTCGGCGTCACGACGGAGTCGTTCGAGGCGATCTACGCGCCGTACCACTGGCTGGATGGCGCGAAGCTGAAGCTGAAGGTCACCCGCGCCGACACCCGGATCAGCCGGGTCGCGCAGCTCGTGTCGCAGCCGTCGGCCGTGAAGGTGCTCGCGTACCCGGGTGACAAGCGGTCGCTGGTGCTGCGTGTCCGCAACCTCGGCGGCGCGATATGGCAGGTCAACGGTGACGACATCGCCGCGACCGCCAACCCCGTCGATCGGGTGGATGCGCTGAAGACCGGCGCGTGGGCGTCGGCGACCCGCGCGACCAGGCTCGCGGCCAACGTCTCGCGCCCCGGCGCGACCGGTGTCTACCCGGGCGAGGTCGGCGAGTACCGCGTGCCGATCGACCCGACGAACAAGACGGCGGCGGCGTACGGCGAGTGGTTCCAGCCGATGGTCGTGAGCACCGGCCTGCGCTACGGCCCGGTCCTCGGCACGACCGTTACGGTGTCCGCGGCGACGCTGGCGGCGACGGTCACCCGCAACACCTCCGGCATCGTCGTACCGCTCGGCGGGACCGCGACGTACTCGATCGACCTCAAGAACACCGGCAACACCATCTGGGAGGTCGGCGGGTCGTTCCGGATCTCGGCACCGTCGACGTCGGCGACGTCGACCTGGCTCACGCCGACCCGGCCGACCGCCGTGACGCGGAACCTCACGCGGCCCGGTGCCACCGACGTCAGGCCCGGCGAGGTCGCGCGGTTCATCTTCGGCATCGGGGCGAACGGGCGGGCCGCGGGGTCGTACGCGGAGACGTACGGGGCGGGCTGGGAAGCGTGGCGCTCGACCGGCCTGCGCATCCCGATTACGTACACGATCCGGTGACGCAGCGCGTCGGCTTCCTGCTCGAACAATGCCTCGCGCCCGTCCCGGGCGGCACCGCGCGATACGCGCGCGAGCTCGCGCACGCGCTCGCCGCGGCGGCACCCGACGGGTTCGTCGTCGAGGGCTGGACCGCGTTGCACGCCTCGACAGCGGCCGCGGTCGTCGAGGGCGTCGCCGGCCCACACCGCCTGCCGCTCGGCCGCCGGCCGCTCATCGCAGCGTGGGAGCGCGGCGTCGGCCCGGTGCCGCGCGCCGACCTCGTGCACGCGCCGACGTTGCTCGCGCCGCCACCGCGCGGGCGGCCGCTCGTCGTGACGATCCACGACGCTGTGCCGTGGACGCATCCCGAGACGCTGACGCAACGCGGAGTCGCGTGGCACCGGCGAATGGGACAGCGGGTCGCGACCTCCGCGGACGCCGTCGTCGTGCCGACCCGCGCGGTGGCGGAGGAGCTACGGGCGTTCCTCGACCTGGGCGACCGGGTGCGCGTCGTACCGGAGGGCGCGGACACGCTCGTCGTGCCGCCCGACGCGGCCGCCCGCCGTGCGCGGCTCGGCGTGGACGGGGCGTACCTGTTCAGCCTCGCGACGCTGGAGCCGCGCAAGGGGCTCGACCTCGCGGTTGCCGCGCTCGCCGAGGCGGCGGCGCCCGACCTGCCCTTGCTCGTCGCGGGGCAACCCGGGTGGGGCGGCGTCGACCTCGACGCGACGGCGGCGTCCGCAGGGCTGCGCGACGGCCGGGTCCGCGCGTTGGGCCGGCTCCCCGACGACGACCTGGCGGCGGTGTTCGCGGGCGCGGTCGCGCTCGTCGCGCCGTCGCGCGCCGAGGGCTTCGGCCTGCCGGTCGCCGAGGCGATGGCGCTCGGCGTTCCGGTGGTCTGCTCGGACGCGCCCGCGCTCGTCGAGGTGACCGCGGGCGCGGCGGTCACGGTCCCCGTCGACGACGTCGTCGGGCTCGCCGAGGCGCTCGGTCAGGTCGCGGGCGACGACGCGTTGCGGGCCCGGCTGGTGGCCGCGGGCAGGGCGCGGGCCGCGATCCTCACCTGGGCCGCCGCCGCGGGGCAGACGTGGACGATCTACGGTGCATTGCTCTGACTTCGGACTACGCTGGTCTCCAGCGCTAGACCGGGAAGGAGACCTTTGGCACCGCGCGTCCTCGTCGACGCCACGGCCGTCCCAGCCGACCGTGGTGGCGTTGGACGGTACGTGGACGGTCTCATCGCCGCGCTCGACGTCGCGGACGCCGACCTCGCCATCGTGTGCCAGCGGGCCGACGCCGACCGGTACGGCCGGTCCGCCCCGAGTGCCCGGATCGTCGCCGGTCCGGCCGCCATCGCGCACCGCCCCGCCCGGCTCGCCTGGGAGCAGACGGGCCTGCCGGTCGTCGCCCAGCAGGTCCAGGCCGACGTCATCCACTCGCCGCACTACACGCTGCCGCTGCGCGCCGGGCGACCGGTCGTCGTGACGCTGCACGACGCGACGTTCTTCACCGAGCCGGAGCTGCACACCGCGGTCAAGGGCTCGTTCTTCCGGTCGGCGATCCGTACGGCGATCCGCCGGGCCGCGCGGTGCATCGTGCCGTCGAAGGCCACCCGCGACGAGATGATCCGTGTCGTCGACGCCGACCCGACGAAGCTCGACGTGGCGTACCACGGCGTCGACACCGCGATGTTCCACCGCCCGGACGAGGCCGAGGTCGCGCGGGTGCGCGGGCGGCTGGGGCTCGCGGGGGAGTACGTCGCGTTCCTCGGCATGCTCGAACCCCGTAAGAACGTCCCCGCGCTGGTGCGCGGCTGGGTCGTCGCCTGCGCCGACAGGGAGGACCCACCCGCGCTCGTCCTCGGCGGTGCCGCCGGGTGGGACGAGGACGTCGACGCGGCGGTCGCCGAGGTGCCCCCGAACCTGCGTTGCCTGCGTCCCGGGTACCTCCCGATCCGCGACCTGCCCGGGTTCCTCGGTGGCGCGGAGGTCGTCGCGTACCCGAGCCACGGCGAGGGCTTCGGCCTGCCGGTCCTCGAAGCGATGGCCTGCGGCGCGCCGGTCCTCACGACGCCGCGCCTGTCGTTGCCCGAGGTCGGTGGCGACGCGGTCGCCTATACCGAGCCGGACGTCGGCTCGATCGCGGCCGCGTTGGGCGGCCTGCTCGACGACCCCGAACGCCGCCAGCGGCTCGGCGAGGCCGGGCTGACGCGCAGCCGCGAGTTCACCTGGGCGGCGAGCGCCGAGGCGCACCTGGCGTCGTTCGCCCGCGCCGCCGTCGAGTGACCGGCGGCCCCGTCCGGGTCGTCGTGGTCACCTACTGGCCCGGCGACGCGCTGCCGGTGTTCCTCGACTCGTTGCTCGACGCGACGACCCGCGAGGTCCGCGTCGTGCTCGCCGACAACGGCTCGGGCGACGGCTCGGTCGAAGCTGCGGCCGACCGTCCCGGCGTGACCCTCGTCCGTACCGGCGGCAACCTCGGCTACGGCGCCGCCGCGAACGTCGGCGCTTCGGCTGGCATCGGCGCGAGCGCCGATGCCAGCCCCGACTCGGAGTGGCTCGTCGTCGCGAACCCCGACATCACCTGGCACAAGGGCGCGCTCGACGCGTTGCTCGACGCCGCGGACCGCTGGTCGAACGCCGGCGCGTTCGGGCCGGCGATCCGCACGCCGGACGGCGGCCGCTACCCGTCGGCGCGGGCGTTCCCGACGCTCGGGCGCGGCGTCGGGCACGCGTTGTTCGGCTGGTGGTGGCCGGGCAACCCGTGGACGAGGTCGTACCGGCGCGAGCGCGGTGGCCCGGTCGAGGCCGCCGCGGGGTGGCTGTCCGGGTCGTGCCTTCTGTTGCGCCGCAACGCGTTCCAGGCCGTCGGGGGTTTCGACCCGGCGTACTTCATGTACTTCGAGGACCTCGACCTGTGCCGCCGGCTCGCCGACGCGGGGTGGTCCTCGGTGTACGTCCCGTCCGCCGTCGTCGAGCACACCGGCGGGCACTCGACGGTCCGCAACCGCGACGCGATGCTGCGCGCGCACCACGACAGCGCGTACCTCTACGTCTCGCGGCAGTACCCGGGCCTGGCCTGGTTCCCGGTCCGCGCGATCCTGTGGCTGGGCCTCGCGATCAGGTACCGACTCGTGTTGCGGAGGGCGACGTAGTGGATGCCGTACTGCTCGTCGGCGGGCAGGGGACGCGGCTGCGGCCGCTCACCCTGACGACACCGAAGCCGATGCTGCCGACCGCGGGGGTGCCGTTCCTCGCCCACCTGCTCGTCCGCGCGCGGGACGCCGGCGTCGACCACGCGATCCTGTCGACGTCGTACCGGCCGGAGGTGTTCGAGGGGTACTTCGGCGACGGGTCGGACCTCGGGCTGAAGCTCACGTACGTCACCGAGGCCGAGCCGCTCGGCACCGGCGGCGCGATCCGCAACGTCGCCGACGTCCTGCGCGGCGACGACTTCCTCGTCTTCAACGGCGACGTGCTCTCCGGGCTCGACGTCGCCGCGCTCGTCGCCGCGCATCGCGACCGCGGCGCCGACGTGACGCTGTACCTCACCGAGGTCGAGGACGCGCGGCCGTTCGGCTGCGTGCCGACCGACCTGGACGGTTGGGTCACCGCGTTCCTCGAGAAGATGCCGGAGCCCGTCACCAACCGGATCAACGCCGGGTGCTACGTCTTCGCCCCCCATGTCATCGACCGCATCCCGCCGGGCCGCCCGGTCAGCGTGGAGCGCGAGACGTTCCCCGACCTGCTCGCGTCGGGTGCGCGGATATACGGCCGCGTCGACGCGGCGTACTGGCTGGATCTCGGGACGCCGGCTGCGTTCGTGCAGGGCTCGCGCGACCTCGTGCTCGGGCGGGTGGCCTCGGCCGCGTTGCCGGGCCCGCCGGGCGAGGCGCTGGTGCTCCGCGGCGCGGCGGTCGACGGCGACGCCGTCGTCACCGGCGGCACCACCGTCGGCCGGCGCGCGCGGGTCGGGGCCGGGGCGTACGTCGACGGCAGCGTGCTGTTCGACGACGCCGACGTGGCGGCGGGTGCGCGGGTCGTCGGGTCCGTCGTCGGGCGTGGCGCGCGAGTCGGCGAGGACGCCGTACTGACCGGAGCGGTCGTCGGCGACGGTGCGCGGATCGGTGCGCGGAACGAGCTCGTCGAGGGCGCGCGGGTGTGGCCCGGCGCCGTCCTCGCGGACGGCGCCCTCCGCTTCTCGTCGGACGCCTAGACGTTCTTCTCCGGTGCCTTGCCGTTGGGGCCGCCGAACTGGTCGTAGAACTTCTGCATGGCCTCGCCGGAGACGCCCGAGCACTGCTCCCGCTCGGCCCACGCCGTCATGACGATGTGCTTGTCGTCAGGGAAGTCCTCCCGGGTCCACGGCACGACGAGGAACTTGCCCTCCGCACCGTCGGCCGCCTGCTCGAGGAGGTCGATGTCCTCGGCCGAGACCGTCTTGTCGTACCAGACGACGACGAAGCCGTGTTCCATGTTGTGCACCGCGCGCTCGGGGGGCGGGTTCTCGTCGCGCGAGTAGAACTTCTTCGCGCCGACCGGCAGCGGCGTCGGGTTGTGGCGGCCCGACGTCGGCGGGTGCGCCGGGTAGTCGACCCGGTCGCCGTCGCGCGAGGTGTGCTTCACCGCCTCGTCGGTCGCGTCCTTCGGGACGTCCTCGTCCTTCGGGTCGAGGCAGCCCGCGGCCTCGGTGGTGAGGCCGACCTTCTTCAGTGCCGTCGGCTTGTCCTTGTTCTTGCTCTGGACGCTGAAGTAGACCGAGCCGCCGATGAGCGCGGCGCCGATCACCGTCGAGATGACGATCGTGAGGACGGTCTTCCGCCGCTCGGAGGCACGCGCCTTTCGGCGCTGATCCTCGATGAGCTTGCGCCGGTTCGTCTCGGGAGGTCTCTTGGCCACGGCGGGCAGTGTAGTGGTGAAGTGTGCAGGTGCTCGCGTCGACCGTCCGTCCGGTGCTCCCGGTCGACCTGCGCCTCACGCTCAGCGCGTTGCGGCGCGGGCCTGCCGACCCGCACCTGCGGTTCGAGCCGGGTGGGGTGTGGCGGGCGTCGCTGACGCCCGACGGCCCGGGCACCCTCCATCTCGCGGAACGTCCCGGCGGCGAGGTCGCCGTCTCGGCCTGGGGCCCGGGCGCGGAGTGGCTCGTCGCCTCGGCGCCCGACCTGCTGGGCGCGCGTGACTCGCTGGCCGGCTGGGACCCGCCGTACGCCGTGCTCCGCGAGATGCACGCCCGGTTCCCCGGGCTCCGCGTGTCCCGCAGCGGCCTGGTGTTCGACGCACTGGTGCCGTCGGTCATCGAGCAGCGGGTGACGGGACACGAAGCGGGCCGGTCGTGGCAGCAGGTCGTCCGCCGCTACGGCACGCCCGCGCCGGGTCCCGACGGGATGCCGCCGTTGTACGTCCCGCCAGGGCCGGCCGTGCTGGCCGCGCTGCCGTCGTGGGAGTGGCACCGGGCCGGGATCGAAGAGGCGCGGGCGCGCGTCGTCCGCGCCGCGGCGCAGGTCGCCGCCCGGCTCGAAGAAGCGGCGACGATGTCCCCGGCCGACGCGCTACGACGGCTGCGCGCCGTACCCGGGATCGGCCCGTGGACCGCGGCCGAGGTCGCGCAACGCGCGCTCGGCGACCCGGACGCGGTGTCGGTCGGAGACTTCCACCTGCCGGCGTTCGTCGGCTGGTGCCTCGCCGGCCACCGCGTCGACGACGCGGGCATGCTCGACCTGCTCGAACCCGTCCGGGGTCACCGCTACCGCGCCACCCGGCTGCTGGAGCTGAGCGGGCTGCGGCACCCGCGGTTCGGCCCGCGCTACGCGGGCCGCGACTTCCGGCGGTCGTAGTGCGCGCTGCCGTCGCCGCGTTCGCCGTGCTGCTCGCCGGCTGCACCGGCGGCACGCCCGCCGCCCGCCCGACGACGCCACCGCCCACCACGCGCGGCGAGACGCCGTCACCCACCCCGTCGCCGTACGTCCTGACCGGGTCGGGGTGCCAGGTCGTGCGGGCGTCCGACCGGACCTCCGGCCAGACGTTCGCGTTCGTCGACGCGCACGTCGGCGTCGTGTCGCAGGGCGGCTGGCTGTACCGCACCACCGACGGCGGCGCGACCTGGCTGCTCGTCCAGGACTTCCCGGCGGTCCACGACGTGGTACAGGCCGGCTGCTCGACGCTCTACGCGGTGACGGACTTCGTGCGGCGCAGCGACGACGGCGGCGCGACCTGGCGGACGATGTCCGTCGAGCCACCGACCGACCTCGTCTTCCTGTCGCCGAGTCGCGGCTACGCCACGTTCGGCGGCAGCAGCCTCTACGCGACGACCGACGGCGCCAGCCGCTGGCGGCAGCGGGCGACGCGCGAGGTCGGCTGGATCGCGGCCGCCGGTACGCGCGTGCTGCTCGTCGCGGAGTCCTCCCGGGTGCTGCGCAGCACCGACCTCGGTACCCACTTCACCGAGGTGATCCCCGACCTCGACTCGGCCGCTCTCGCGTTCGCCCCGGACGGCCGGCGGGCATGGGCGGCCGGTATCGCCCGGCCCGGCGGCGCGTACGTCCTGTGGCACAGCACCGACGGTGGCCTGCGCTGGCGCCTGGTCTCGTCACGCCGCGACGTGCTGCTGCGGTCAATGGCGGCGTCCGGGTCGACCCTGCTGGCCACTGACGACGACGGCGCGGCGTACGTCTCCACCGACGCCGGCGCGCACCTGCGTCGGGTCGCGTTGCCGACCGGCATCCGGCGGCTCCAGTGGGTCGATGCGCGACACGCGTACGCCTCGATCCCGGACGTTCCGACCCGGTTGTTCGCGACCGCCGACGCGGGCCTGACGTGGCGCGAGGTCGTGCTGCCCTAGTAGGTCTTGGCGAAACGGCCCGGATCGGTTCGGCCGTCCCAGCACGAGATGTGGGCTGGCGAAGCACGCCGCGACGAGCGTTTCGCCAAGCCCTACTAGCGACACTAGCGTTCGAGGACGAAGCGTCGCGGGTCCCGCGGCGGTCGCGGTAGCGGCGGCTCGGCGGGCTTGCCGATCGCGACCGCACCCATCGGGTCCCAGGACTCAGGCAGCCCGAGGGCGCGGCGTACCGGATCGGGGCAGAACATCGTGCTGCTCACCCAGCAAGACCCGAGACCGGACGCGGCGAGCGCGACCATGAGGTTCTCGACGGCCGCGCCCATCGAGACGAGGAACATCTCGCGTTCCGCGGTCGCGCGCCGGGTGTCGGCGTACGCATCCGCGCCGTCCGTCACGAGGCACGGCACGACGACGTACGGCGCCGCCCCGAGCAGAGCATCGGACTTCGCGATGCGCCGCGCGATCGTCTCGGGCGCGACACCGTCGTCGGTCAGGTCGTCGGTCCACGCGCGCCGCATCGCCTGCAGCAGAGCGGATCGCGCCTCGTCGGTGTCGACGAGGACGAACCGCCACGGCGTCGTGTGGTGCGGCGCGGGCGCGGTGATCGCGGCCGCGATCGCGCGTTGGAGGATCGCCGGGTCGACCCGGTCGGGCAGGAACGACCGCACGCTCCGCCGCGCGGCGACGACCTCGTCCGTGCCCGTCCGGAACATGTCCTCGGTCGCGTCGCGCAGCATTGCGCGGACGCCCGCGCCGTCGTCGGGCGGCGGAGTGAGGCCGCGGACCACCGCCATCGGAACGCCGTCGAGCTTGCCCATGACGAGCTCCGCCGCGGCCGCGATCTCGTCGGCCTCGGCGACCTGCGTCATGGCGAGCTCGTTGCCGTACGCGTCGCGCTGCCCGATGAAGTCGCGGATCGCGCCCATGCCCGCGACGCCGATCGCGGCGTCGGTGAGCCCGCGCCGCCACGGCCGTCCGAACGTGTCGCTCACGACCACCGCGACCGTCACGCCGTACCGCGCCTTGATGCCGTCGCGGAGGCGCTGCGCGCTCGCGTCGGGGTCCTCGGGGAGCAGGGCGATGACGTCGCGGGCGACGTTGCTCGTATCGACGCCCGCGCTCGCGAGGACGAAGCCGTGCCGCGTCTCGACGATCCGCGTCGGACCGCGCCGGGCGACCTCGCGTACCGACTCCGCGTCGATCCACGCCTGCCGCGATTCCTCGTCGGGCGCGGTCACGAGCCGGCCCTCGGCCTTGCTCACGACCTTGCTCGTCACGACGAGGACGTCGCCGTCGCGGACGTCGACACCGTCGAGCAGCGCGGCCAGGTCGTCGCCCGGCGCGACCTCGGGGAGTCCCGCGATCCCCGTGACGGTGTACGTCACGCGAGCGCCGCCTTGGCGATGGCGGCCGTCGCCTCGAGGTCCGTCATCCAGAGCGGCACCGCGCGATACCCGGGGGCGGCGTCGACCGGGTCGACCAGCCAGGTGTCGAGGAAGCCGTAGTGCTCGGCAACCGCCGCCGCGGTGCAGTCGACGCCGATCGCCGCGAGCATCCGGTCGGCCATGCCGCGGACGGGCGCGCCGCCGATGATCGGCGAGACGCCGACCTTCGGCGCGGCGGCGCTCACGACCGCGTCGCGGATGCCCGGCACCGCGAGGATGGTGCCGATGCTGACGACCGGGTTGGACGGCGGCAGCACGATCCGGTCGGCGCGCGCGATCGCGTCGAGCACGCCGGGGGCGGGGCGCGCCGACTCCGCGCCGTGCAGCCACACCCGCTCGACGGGAACGCTCGCGTGCAGCCCGACCCAGTACTCCTGGAAGTGCATCTCCCGGCCGCCGGCGACCACCCGGGTCTCGACCGAGTCGTCGGTCATCGGCAGCAACGTCACGGGCAGCCGCCAGCGTTCGGAGATGCGCCGGGTGACCTCCGACAGCGGCAGTCCGTCGTCGAGCAGGCGTCGTCGGAACAGGTGCGTCGCGATATCGCGGTCGCCGAGGCGGAACCACGTCGGCTCGCCGTACGCCGCGAGCTCGGCCGCGACCGTGTACGTCTCGTCCGCGCGCCCCCAGCCCTGCTCCTCGTGCACGCCGTCACCGAGGGTGTACGTCACCGTGTCGAGGTCGGGACAGACGCGTAGCCCGTGCAGCGTGATGTCGTCGCCGGTGTTGCCGACGACGACGATCGGCTCGGCGGTGACCGCGAGCAGCCCGCGCAGGAACCGCGCCGCCCCGATCCCACCCGCCAGCACCACGATCACCTCAGGGACGCTACCCGTACGCTGAGTCGCATGGTCACCGCGGACGGCATGCGGCGGGCGTTGAAGCGAGCGCGCGACGGCGTGACGCTCGACGAGGCGGAGGCGACCGTTCTGCTGCACGCGCGCGGCGACGACCTCGCCGACCTGTGTGCCAGCGCGCGCCGGGTCGCCGATGCGGGTCACGGCCAGGTCGTGACGTACTCCCGCAAGGTCTTCGTCCCGCTGACGCGGCTCTGCCGCGACCGCTGCCACTACTGCACGTTCGCGACCACGCCAGGGCGGTTGCCAGCCGCGTACCTCTCGCCGGACGAGGTCCTCGCCATCGCCCGCGAGGGTCAGGCCGCGGGCTGCAAGGAGGCGTTGTTCACGCTGGGCGACGCGCCGGAGGACCGCTGGCCGCAGGCGCGCGAATGGCTCGACGCCAACGGCTACGACTCGACGCTCGGCTACGTCCGCGCGATGGCGGTCCGCGTCCTCGAGGAGACCGGCCTGCTGCCGCACCTCAACCCCGGCGTGCTGTCGTGGCAGGACCTCGGCCGGCTCAAGCCGGTCGCGCCGAGCATGGGGATGATGCTCGAGACCGTCTCGACGCGTCTTTGGTCTCAACCCGACGGACCGCACTACGGCTCGCCGGACAAGGAGCCTGCCGTACGCCTCCGGGTCCTCGAAGACGCTGGGCGCCAGGCGGTTCCGTTCACGACGGGCATCCTCGTCGGGATCGGCGAGACCCTCGCCGAACGCGCCGAGAGCCTGTTCGCGATCCGCGCCGTCGCCCGCCGCTACGGCGGCATCCAGGAGGTCATCGTCCAGAACTTCCGTGCCAAGGAGGACACCGCGATGCGCGGCGTCCCCGACGCGGAGGTCGACGACCTCGTCGCGACGATCGCGGTGGCGCGCGTCCTGCTCGGACCGAACGCGCACCTGCAGGCGCCGCCCAACCTGGTCGCCGGCGAGTACGCCCGCGTCCTCGCCGCGGGCATCGACGACTGGGGTGGCATCTCGCCGGTCACGCCCGACCACGTCAACCCGGAACGGCCGTGGCCGGTGATCGAGGCACTCGCGGCCGAGTGCGCCGCGTCCGGCTACGCGTTGCGCGAACGCCTCGCCGTCTACCCGGAGTGGCAGGGCGAGCCGTGGCTCGCCCCGCGGCTGCGTCCGCACGTGGACGCGCTCGCGGGCGACGACGGACTCGCGCGTGACGTCGTGGCAATGGGCCGGGCCTGGCAGGAGCCGGACGCGTTCGTCACGAGCGGGCGCGCCGACCTGCACGTCGCGATCGACACCGAGGGCCGGCTCTCGGGGATGCGCGACGACGGCGTGTACGGCGACTGGTCGTCGCTCGTCGTGCCCGCCGTGCCGGAGCGTCTCGACGGCGACGTCAAGGCAGCGCTGCGCCATGCTGCCGACGATCCCGCGGGCCTCTCCGACTCGGACGCGCTCGCTCTCTTCTGCGCCGACGGCGCGGCGTTGGCCGCGCTGTCGGCAATAGCCGACGACGTCCGTCGCGACGCGGTGGGCGACGACGTGACGTTCGTCGTCAACCGCAACATCAACTTCACCAACGTCTGCTACACCGGCTGCCGCTTCTGCGCGTTCGCGCAACGACGCACCGACGCCGACGCGTACACCCTCTCGCTGTCCGAGGTCGGCGATCGTGCGGTCATGGCGTGGGACGTCGGCGCAACCGAGGTCTGCATGCAGGGCGGCATCCACCCCGACCTGCCGGGCACCGCGTACTTCGACCTCGCCGCCGAGGTGAAGCGCCGGGTGCCCGAGATGCACGTCCACGCGTTCAGCCCGATGGAGGTCGTCAACGGCGCCGCACGCACCGCGCTGTCCATTGCCGACTGGCTGACCAAGGCACGCGAGGCGGGCGTCGACTCGTTGCCGGGAACGGCCGCCGAGATCCTCGACGACGACGTCCGCTGGGTGCTGACGAAGGGCAAGCTGCCGGCCGCGTCGTGGGTCGAGGTCGTCACGACCGCGCACGGCCTCGGCATCCCGACGACCAGCACGATGATGTACGGCCACGTCGACGCCCCCCACCACTGGCTCGCGCACCTGCGGCTGCTCGCGCGGATCCAGGACGAGACGGGTGGGTTCACCGAGTTCGTGCCGCTGCCGTTCGTCCACCAAAACGCGCCGATCTACCTCGCCGGTCTTGCCCGGCCGGGGCCGACCCATCGTGACGACCGGGCGGTGCACGCGATGGCCCGGCTGCTGCTGCACGGCCGGATCGCAAACATCCAGGCCTCGTGGGTGAAGCTCGGTCCCGACGCGTGCCGCGCGGTCCTCGCCGGAGGCGTCAACGACCTCGGCGGCACGTTGATGGAGGAGACCATCAGCCGGATGGCGGGGTCGCGGTTCGGCAGCCGGAAGTCGGTGGCGGACCTGGAGGCGCTGGCCGCGTCGGCCGGGCGGCCGTCGCGGCAACGGACGACGACGTACGGGGTGCCGAGCGCGGAGCGACTGGCGACCGCACGAGGTTAGGCCTGTCTCCCGGATCGGCGCGGCCGTCCCAGAACTTCGTGATCTTGGCGAGGTTGTGCACCATATGCGTGCAGAACATCGCCAAGATCACGAGATGTGGGCTGGCGAAGCACGCCGCGACGAGCGTTTCGCCAAGCCCTACTAGTGGTCGCGACTAGTGGTCGCGGCTCGGGATCACGGTCGGCACGCCGGTCGGGTGGTCGTCCCGGCCCGGGTGCTCGCTCGGCGAGGCCGGGTGGTCGCTGGGAACGGTGGTCGGCGTGGGCAGCGGGGTGGGCGTGGTCCCGTCGGGGGCGCCGTTGCCATGCCCGTTGCCCTGGCCGTCGCCGTGGGTGCCCTGCGGGTTAGCCCCGCGATCGATAGCGCGCTGCAACGCCTCCCGCGCCGCGTCCGCGGCTGTGTCGGGAAGCCCGCCGCCGAGCAGGTCGGAGAGGACGTCGACCCGGTGGTCGAGCTCGGTGGCCGCATCGAGGTCGACCCCGTCGCCGCCCTGGGCCCGCGCCGAGGCGAGCGCCGCGTCCGCGCGGGCGAGGGTCACGATCGCGCGGTCGACCTGGCCCGAGCGGAGCAACGCCGCAGCCTCGCCGAGCCGGGTCCGCGCGAGCCGCAGCTCGAGCCGGGCGCGGCTGTCGCCGTGGCGGGCCATGGCGAGCTGGAGGTGCTCGCGGGCGGACTTGAGGCCGTAGAGGGCATCCCCTGGCCGCGAGGTCGACGCGGCGGCGACGCCCATGCCGGAGACGAGGGTCGCGCCGACGGCGAGGCCGGCCGCGGTGGTGCGCAGCATGCCGCGATGGGAACCGAGCGGTACGACGTTCGCCGGCGGCCGGACGGTGGCGAGCCGGGCGAGGTGGCGTTCCGCGACATCGTCCGGAACGCTCAGCGCGAGCAGTGCGGACACGGTGGCATCGACGCGCGGGCTCGCGTCGTCGTCGCTCATACCGGCTCCGATCTGGGGTTTCGTGCTCACAGGCGCCTGCTGGCCTTCCGGGGATACGGGTCGGGCGCCTTGCCGAGCAGCCGGCCGAGGCTGTCCAGGCCGCGGTGCTGGAGCGCCTTGACGGCACCGACGGTACGTCCCGTCGTCTCCGCGACCTCCTGCGCGGTGAGCCCCGCGACCACGCGGAGGACGAGGACTTCCTGCTGGTCGGGGGACAGCTCCGCGAGGGCGGCGCGGACGCGTTCGCCCTCGCCGCGCATGACGACCTCGTCGGCGGTGTCCGGCGCGGTCCCCGGGACGGCGGGCTCCGCGATCGGCACCTCGGGGCGGCGGCTGACCCGGCGCAGGTGGTCGACGAAGTCCCGGCGTACGAGCGTGAACAGCCACCCGGCGAACGCCTCGGGCCCGCCCGCGTAGCGCGGGATCGCCCCGATCACGGCGACGAACGCGTCGCCCGTCAGGTCCTCGGCGAGGTGACTGTCGCCGACACGTGACCGAAACCAGGCGAGGACGGCGGGGGCGTACCGCCGGTAGACGGCCTCGATACCCGCGGGTTCGCCCCGCCGGGCCGCGTCGAGGTCCTCGGCGGAGAGGTCGTCTGCCCGCACTACGCCCTGGGCTCCTCTCCGGTCGGCCGACACCCCGAAAGCCTCCCATCCGTCGTCAGCGGGGTCGGCCGCTTCCTATACTCGCGGCCAGCGGGCCCGGACCGCCTGTCCGGGGGGTGCGACTCCATTGAGGACGACCATGACCGAAGGCTGGGCGGGGACCGCGGCACCGGACACGTTGTCGCGGCGGATCGAGGCGCTGGCCGCGCAGGCCGCGACCGAGACGCGGGCCGAGCACGAACTGCTCGCGACCCTCAACGAGCTGCGCCGCGAGGTCGCCGTGATCTCCCGCGCCCTCGACGAGCAGAACCAGCCGCTGGAGGCGCGGCTCGCGGCCCTCGAGGACTCCCTCGACGGCGTTGCCGAGCAGGTCGAGGCGTTCGCGCGCGACGGCGTCAGCACCACCGGCGAACGCCTCTCCGCGCTTGCCCGCGACGTCGCCCAGCTCTCGTCCGCGCTCGCGACGCGGACCGACGCGTTGCGCGAGTTCGTGGCCGACCGCACGGCCGACAGCGCGGCGACGCTGCTCGACGCCGCCGCGACCGGCGACGATGAGGTCGTCACGCGGCTCGGCGAGAGCATCGCCGGACTGGCCGGCTCCGTACGCGACGCGATCGACGCGTTCGCCGGGTCGGTCGAGCGCTCGCTGACGGCGTTGGGCACGTCGGTCGGCGGGGCGCTGGCCGAGGCGCGGGACGCGCACCACGACCACCTCGACGAGGTCGGCACCGAGATCCAGGACGCGGTCGCCCGGCTCGTCGGCGACCTCCAGGCCACGGCCTCCTCGCTGGCCGCGGCGGGCGAACGGACGTCCGCCGACATCGGGGCGCAGCTCGCCGCGCAGCAGGAGTTCCTCGCCACGTCGCGCTCCGAGCAGCAGGCCGCGTCCGCCGAGGCGCGGTCGCAGGCGTCGGCGCTGGTGGCCGACGTCCGGGCGGAGCTGGGCGAGCTCGTCGAGGGCGTACGGCGGCAGGTCGGCGAGGACCTGGCCGCGGTCCGCGCCGATGTCGTCGCGGCGATCACCGAAGGCGTCGCGCAGACGCGCACGCTGCTCGTCGAGAACGACCGCACGTCCGCCGGCCGGATCGGCGAGATCAAGCGCGGAATCGACGTACACGCCCACGAGCTCGACGGCGCGACCAAGCAGATCGGCTCGCTCGCCAAGGCGAGCAACGAGACGAAGACGATCCTCGGCCGCCTCGAGACCTCGTGGCACGAGGTCGCCGAACGCGTCATCGAGGACGCGCACAGCGCCGCCGCGGCTGAGCTCGACGAGTTCCGCGGGCGGATCGGGCGGGAGATCGAGTCGTTGCGTGGTGCGTTGCGCGAGACGTCGGAGTCGGTGCTGGCGTCGCGGACGCAGCTCGCCGAGGGCACCAACCGGCTCGGATCGGCGGGTGACGCGTTGCTGCAGTACCTTGCCGAACGCGACCACGAGCTCGAGGAGACCCGCGACCGGGTCCTGCACGAGCTGCTCGAGGACTTCGCGAGCGGGCTGAAGCCGCGCGAACGCCGTGGCCTCGCCGAGATGCTGCAGACCAGCCGCGAACGCGCGGCGCAGAGGCGCGACGCCGAACGCTGGCGCAAGGAGCAGACGGGCGCGGCCCCGCCGCCGCCCGTACCACTCGTGGTCGCGCCGCCGAGCGCGGCTGCGCCCTCCGCCGCGCCCTCCGCCGCGCCCTCCACCGCGCCCTCCACTGTGCCCTCCGCTGCGCCGTCGGCTGCCGCGCCCGCCCTGCGGGCGTCGGTCGCTGCTGCCGCGCCGCCTACCGGCGCCCCGGGCGCCCCGGGCGACGTCGCGTCCCCGGCGAAGCCGGTCAAGGTGGCGAAGCCGACCAAGGCCGTCGCGGCGAAGCCCGCCAAGCCCGCCAAGGCGACGAAGAAGCCCGCGAAGGGCGTCAAGGCAGCGAAGCCCGCGAAGGCGCCTGCCGCCACCCAGGCCGCCGCCCCAGTCGGCTCGGCCGCGCCGCCGTCGGTCACCCCCGCCCCGGCCGCCACCCCCGCCCCGGCCGCCGCGTCAGGCGCGGGCCCCGCGCCCGCCGCCCCACCGCCACCCGCAACCCCCGCCGCGGCCGCCCCAGCGGGCGCCGCCCGCCCGGCGAAGCGGCGTACCCGCGCGAGCGTCGACACGATGCCCGAGGTCGCGTCGCCGGCCGCGGCGATCGACGCCGCCACCGGGGAGGGGCCCGCCGCGCCCGCCGAGCCGCCACCCGCGCCGGGCAAGCCCGACGCGTCCGCCCCGGAGGCGGACGCGGGGGACGAGCAGCCGACGAGCGCGGCGATCGACGCGTTCGCGGCGGCCGTACAGCCCCGCCGGAGCCTGCGCCGCCGCTGACGTACCCGCGCCTCGCCCGCCGCCCGGGACGACTCGGACTCCCGCCCCAGTAGCCCCATTCGTCACAGTCTGTACCCGGACGAACACCGGCCGCCTTGACTGACTGAGGTCGCAGGACTGTAATTCCACTCATGTTATTTGGTTGCCAGCCACGCCGTGCGATGCGGCAAACGTTTGGCGACCGCCACGTGACGCTCGGGTGGGGGCGCACGGGCACGAGCGGGGACACCGTTCCCGCGGAATCGGAGGCGCGATGAGCCTGCCCATGGTGGAGCTGGAGCCCGCTGTCGACGAGGAGATGGCCTGGCAGGAGCGTGCGCTGTGCGCGCAGACGGACCCCGAGGCGTTCTTCCCTGAGAAGGGCGGAAGCACCCGGGAGGCGAAGCGGATCTGTGTGGGGTGCGAGGTCAAGGCCGAATGCCTGGAGTACGCCCTCGCGCACGACGAGCGGTTCGGGATCTGGGGTGGGTTGTCCGAGCGGGAACGACGCCGCCTGAAGCGCCGCTCCGCGTAGTCCCGGACGCCGCCTCGCTGCGTTGTCCTCGTTGCCGGTAGCGGGCTACCGGCAACTCGTCCGCCTTGCGACGCGACCCCCAGAACTACGCGGCCCTCTCACGGGCTGTTGTCCACAGATCGAGTTCGTCCACAGATTGCGGTAGCCCGATGTGAGTGGCGGCGCGGACGCCGTTAGTGTCTCCGTCGTCGGGCGGCCCGCCCGGCCGCATCCGAACGACGAGCCACCCTCCGGAGGGTCATGCCCCCGCGCCCGAGGATCGCGTACCCGCACCACCGGGTCACCGCGGTCATCGTCAGCCACGACGGAGCCCGCTGGCTGCCCGACGTGCTGGCGCTGCTCCGGACGCAGACTCGCGGGCCGCAACGGGTCGTCGCGGTCGACACGGGCAGCACCGACGACTCGCCCGCCCTTCTCGTCGCGGCGCTCGGCGAGGAGCGCGTCGTCCAGGCGCCCCCCGGCACGGGTTTCGGCGCCGCGGTCCAGCTCGGGCTCGCGCACGTCGACGCGACCCAGCCCGAGGGCCCGTTGCTCCGCCGCCGCGCTTCCGACGGCGAGGTGCCGCCCGAGCCCGTCTCCTGGGTCTGGCTGCTCCACGACGACTCCGCGCCCGAACGCGACACGCTCGCGCAGCTCGTCGAGGCGGCCGAGACGATGCCCTCCACCGCCGTCATCGGGTGCAAGGCACGCGACTGGGACGACCCACGCTTGCTCGTCGAGGTCGGTGTCACGATCGACCGCGCCGGACGCCGCGAGACCTGGCTGGAACGCCGCGAGTTCGACCAGGGCCAGCACGACGCGGTCCGCGACGTGCTCGCGGTCGGCTCGGCGGGGACATTCGTGCGGCGGTCGGTGTGGGAGGAGCTCGGCGGCTACGATCCGCGGCTCCCGTTGTTCCGCGACGACATCGACTTCGGCTGGCGGGCCAACGCCGCCGGACACCGGGTCGTCGTCGTCCCCGCGGCCCGCATCCGGCACGCCCGCGCGGCGACGACCGGCCGGCGCCGCATCGACGCGACCCATGGCAGCGCCCATGGCGTCGACCGCCGGCACTCGCTCGCCGTCCTGCTCGCCAACCTCCCGTTGCTCGCCGCCCTCGCCGCGGCGCCGCGGCTGCTCGCGGGCGCGCTCTTCCGGACGCTCGGGTTCCTGCTCACCCGGCAGGTCGCGGAGGCGCGCGACGAGGTCACGGCTGCCGGCTGGAACATCGCCCATCTGCCTGACCTGGTCCGCGCCCGGCTGCGCCGCCGCCCGCTGAGAACGGTGCCGTGGCGCACGCTTCGCACACTGTTCGCGGGCCGCGCGGCCCGGCTGCGCGGGTACCTCGAACAGTTCGGCGACTGGATCACCGGCGGCTCCGCGACCGAGCCGGTCCCGGGGCAGGACCGCGAGGACGAGTTGCCGCCGCCGCGATCTCGCGGCCGGCTGCTCACCGCGCGACCCGGCCTGACGCTGTTCGGGGCGCTCCTCGTCGTCACGGTGCTCGCCGCGCGCGGCCTGCTCGGTGGCGGCCGCCTTGTCGGCGGCGCGCTGCTCCCCGCGCCCGACGGCGCGAGTGACCTGGCCCGGACCTACGCCGCGTCCTGGCGCTCCGCGGTCGGCGCCGGGTCCGCCGCGGGCGCGACGCCCGCCGTCGCCGTCCTCGCGGGGCTGAGCGCCGTGCTGCTCGGCAAGCCGTGGCTGGTGCTCGACGTCCTGCTGCTCGGGTGCGTGCCGCTCGCGGGCGTGAGCGCGTACGCCGCCACCCGCCGGCTCACCGGCTCGACCCCGCTGCGGGTCTGGGCGGCGGCGGCGTACGCGCTGCTCCCGGTCGGCACCGCCGCCGTCGCGACCGGCCACCTCGACGCCGCCGTCGCGCTCGTCGCCACGCCACCGTTGCTCGTCCTTGGCCATCGCCTCCTCCACGACGACCCGCGGTACGCGGGGTGGCGGGTGCCGTTCGGCACCGGCCTCGGGCTCGCGGCGGCGATGGCGTTCGCCCCCCAGCTCTGGCT
>CBQZLL010000012.1:0-22749 GCA_967749945.1 uncultured Frankiaceae bacterium | reverse complement strand
AGTACGGCGAGATGTAGCCCTTGTCGAAGCGCATGCCCTCGGTGAGCTCGAGCTCCAGGCCGAAGGTGTTGCTCTCCTCGACCGTGATCACGCCCTCCTTGCCGACCTTGTCCATGGCCTCGGCGATGATCTCGCCGACCGTGGTGTCAGCAGCGGAGATGCTCGCGGTGGCCGCGATCTGCTCCTTGGTCTCGACGTCCTTGGCCGCCAGGCCGATGGCCTCGACGACGGCCTCGACGGCAGCCTCGATGCCCTTCTTCAGGCTCATCGGGTTGGCGCCGGCGGCGACGTTGCGCAGGCCCTCGCGCACGAGCGCCTGGGCGAGCACGGTGGCGGTGGTGGTGCCGTCACCCGCGATGTCGTTGGTCTTGGTCGCCACCTCCTTCACCAGCTGGGCACCGAGGTTCTCGTACGGGTCGTCGAGCTCGACCTCGCGGGCGATGGTGACGCCGTCGTTGGTGATCGTGGGGGCGCCCCACTTCTTGTCGATGACGACGTTGCGGCCGCGCGGGCCGAGGGTCACCTTGACCGCGTCGGCGAGGCGGTTGACGCCCCGCTCGAGCGCCTTTCGCGCGTCCTCGTTGAACTCCAGGATCTTGGGCATTGCGTTCCTCTCAGCACACCGCCCCGGTCGTCGTAGGACGACGCCGGGGCGGTGTCACGTGGCTACTTCTCGATGATCGCGAGGACGTCGCGGGCGCTGAGGACGAGGTACTCGTCGGCGCCGTACTTGACCTCGGTGCCGCCGTACTTGCTGTAGATCACGACGTCGCCGGGCTTGACGTCCAGCGGCACGCGCTGGCCGTCCTCGAAGCGGCCGGGGCCCACGGCGATGACCGTGCCCTCCTGCGGCTTCTCCTTGGCGGTGTCGGGAATGACGATGCCCGACGCGGTCGTGGTCTCGGCCTCGTTCGCCTGCACGACGATGCGGTCTTCGAGCGGCTTGATCTTGACCTTAGTGGCGGTCGGCATGTCTGCCTTCTTCTCCTTGGCGTGGTGTCCGACGAATCGCGCCCGCCGTCGCGGGGATCGGGCGTCGTTAGCACTCTCACATGTCGAGTGCCAGCCCGTCAACTCCGGGCGCGCGCCACGCCGAGCGCCCGCGCACGCCGGGTCCGCAGCACGGACGACGCCGCCACCGCGAACATCAGTCCGGCCGTCGCGGGCAGGGCCGTATCGGGCATCCGGCGGTGGTCGGACATGGCGAGCTGCACGGCGTCTCCGGGCTCGAAGTCGCCCGCCGCGAGCGCGAGCTGCAGCTGCTCCTGCCGCTGCTGCGCGGCACCGGCCTGGAGCTGCGCGTGCGGGTTCGGGTTGCCCTGCGCGTTGGGCTGGACGTTCTGCGCGGGCGCGGGCGGCGGTGCGGGCGGCGCGGCCGCGGCGGCGACCGGCGGTCGCGGCGGGCGGGCCGCGGCCGGCTCGGGCTCGTCCTGCGGCACGACCGGCGCGAGGCAGTTCACCGTGACCGCCCCGGTCGCGAGCGTCCGAGCCGCGGCCGCGCCGGACAGGACGGCATCGACGGTCTGGCCGTACCGCGCGGGCGGGCAGGCGAGGCGGACCCGGAACGGCTCCGCATGCGGCAGCTTCAGGTCGACGCCGACGGTCTGCGGGCCGAGCACCTTCACGACGTCCGGAGTGGACGACGTGAGCGCCAGCGTGGCGGGGTCCTTGATGCCGCGGAGCAACGCGATGATCGACGAGCTGATGCCGGCCGTCGCGCCGGTGTCGATCTTGATGGGGCCGATGCCGATGCTGACGTTCGTGCCGGTGCTGCCGGCAATGTCGCAGACGAGCGGGTCGCCGGCGTCGAGGTCCCTGACTCCGTCGGCGTTGCAGTCGACGCCACCCGCGGGGGCGCGGGTGTCCGTCGCGAGGGCGGTCGCGGCGAGGTCGGCCCGCCCTCGCGCGCTGGCCGAGAGACCCATGACGCGGACGTGCGCGGCGCGCAGCGCGGTGTACACCGTCGTGAGCGGCGGGCCTGGATAGTTCGGCTCGACGTGGAACGGCGCGTCGGTGCTCTGGACCGCGATGCGCAGCGCGCCGGGGCGGAAGCCCGCGTCGTCCCCGCGCGGCACCATCGTCTGGCCTTGGAGAACCTGGCCGCGGCCGGCCGCCATCTGGAACAGCCCGGTCGTCATCGCCTCGGCCTCGTCGCCGCCACCGGTCGCCTGGAGCTGCTGCAGCGCGTCGCGCAGCTCGTCGTTCACCGGGCCGATCTTGCGGAACAGCCGGTACGGCAGGTCGCCGACGTTCCCCCACGACTCGAACGGGTAGTCCTTGACCTCGCCGACGCCGAACTGCGCGGGGATCCCCGCGGCACTGAGGTCGTTCACGATCCTGGCGAGACCGGTGCGGACGCCGTCGATGACGCCGCCCATGCTACCCGTCGTGTCGATGAGGAAGAACACGTCGATCGGCGTCGGCGTCGCGGGCACGTCGAACTCGTAGTCGACGTCCTGCGTCTGCCCCGGTGCCAGCGTCACCGTGACCTTGCGTGGCACGAGCGCCGGCTCGATCGGGATGACGAGCGACGGGGCGTGCAGGTCGATGAGCGTCGCCGGGTTGAGACCCCGGAGCACGGTGCCTTCGTGCATCAGCACGGTTGCCTCACCGCGCCCGACGAGCCGTACCTCGTCCTTGGGCAGCAGGCCGATGGTGAGCTCGACCGGGTTCTCGCCGAGCGGCGAGGCGTCGATGGGCGTGAAGATGCTCGGCAGGATCGTGACGACGCCCGGCCCGGCGACGGCCGCGACGTCGAGATCCGGCGCCGCGGTCACCGTGTCCGCGCCGTCGTCGACGGTGCGCCTGGACCACGTCACACCGGCGTCGTCGCTGCGGAGCAACGTCCCGCCGTCGAGCAGCACCGCGACCCGGCTGCCGCGCGGCGCCTGGCCGAGCGCGACGTCGCGGACCGGCGTCTTCACCGGGAGGTGCACCGGCGCGAACGTGCCGCCGCCGTCGAACGACTCCGCCAGCCCGTCGGCGGTCCACGCCCAGAGCTGGTCCGCGGAGACCGTGTCGACGAGCAGCCCGTCGTACCCGAACGTGTCGCCGTTCGTGGACGCGGACCAGGTGCCGCCGCCGTCCCGGGTGACGAACAGCCGCCGGCCGGCCGGGGACGGCAGATCGACGACGACGTACGCGACCGCCGGGTCCGGCGACGCCGCGAGGAGCTGCCCGCGACCGGTGGGCGGCAGGCCGAGCCCGCTCGCGGCGAACGTCACGCCGCCGTCCGTGCTGCGGAACACCGACGGGTGCGGCAGCGCGCCGCCCTCCTGCGCCAGCACCCAGACGGGCTCGGTGCCGGAACGGACGGGACCGATCTCGATGTCGCTGACGTACCGGCTGCCGCCGACCGTGGAGCCGACGGCACCGAGCACGTCGACGCCGGGCAACGCGACGGGTGACCAGGTGCAGCCCGCGTCGGCGGTGCGCTGGACGGCGGCGCCGTTCGTGATGAGCACGGTGTCGGGATGGCGCGGCGCGGCGGCCAGGACGGTGATCTTCGACCCGCCGGCGCTGAACGCGTCTGGGTACGCCGTCGACCAGCCGTCCAGACCGGCCGGCTTGACGTTCAAGCAGAGTCCGGCGTCGGCGGTCAGGACGGGCGGGGCGGCGAGCACCAGCAGCGACAGCGCGAGGGCCGGGCGCGCGAACCGGGGCATGTCAGTACGAGTCTGGAAGGACCCGTACGGTTCAGACGAGTGCGAGCGAAGGGTCGGCTGCGGCGTCGAGGGGCGTGGTCAAGCCCCTCGACAGCAGTTCGGCGCCGAGCGCGGCGACCATGGCGCCGTTGTCGGTGCAGAGCGCGGGGCGCGGGATGCGGAGTGTCAGCCCGGCCCGTTCGCAGCGCTCCGCCGCGACGGCGCGCAGGCGGGAGTTCGCCGCGACGCCGCCGCCGACGAGCAGGTGGCCGACACCGTGTGCCCGACACGCCGCGACCGCCTTCGCGACGAGGACGTCCACGACGGCTTCCTGGAACGACGCGGCGACGTCGTTCACCGGGATCTCGTCGCGCGCCTCGACCCAGCGCGCGACCGCCGTCTTGAGGCCGGAGAACGAGAAGTCGAACGTCCCGTCGTCGCGCTTGCCGCGCGGGAACGCGATCGCGGCGGGATCCCCTTCGCGCGCCGCGCGGTCGACGTGCGGGCCGCCGGGGAACGGCAATCCGAGCACCCGCGCGACCTTGTCGAACGCCTCCCCCGCCGCGTCGTCGACGGTCGCGCCGAGCGACCGTACGTCGGTGAGGTCGGGGACGAGCAGCAACGACGAGTGGCCGCCGCTGACGAGCAGCGCGACACACGCGTCGGGGAGCGGACCGTGTTCGAGCACGTCGACGGCGACGTGCGCGGCGAGGTGGTTGACGCCGACGAGCGGGACGCCGAGCGCGACGGCGTACGCCTTCGCGGCCGCGACGCCGACGAGCAACGCGCCGGCCAGACCGGGCCCCTGTGTCACGGCGACCGCGTCGACGTCCGTTAGCGCGACGCCCGCCTCGGCGAGCGCGCGGTCGACGGTCGGCACCATCGCGTCGAGGTGTGCGCGACTCGCGACCTCGGGTACGACGCCGCCGAACCGCGCGTGCTCGTCGACCTGCGACGCGATCGCGTCGGCGAGCAACCGCTGTCCTCTGACGACGCCGACGCCGGTCTCGTCGCACGACGTCTCGATGCCGAGAACGAGGGGCTCGCTCATGGACGCACCATGACGAGCGCGTCGATGCCGGACGGCTGGTAGTAGCGCTTGCGGACGGCGGCCCGGCGAAAACCGAAGCGCTCGTACAGCGCGATGGCGGCCCCGTTGTCGATACGGACCTCGAGGCCAACCCGGTCGAGACCGCGCCGCTTCGCGTCGTCGAGCAGCGCAACGAGCAACGCCGAGCCGAGGCCGTGTCTTTGGTGCCCGGTGGCGACGCCGAGCGTCTGGACGTACGCCTCGTCCGGCATCGCGGCGAGTCCGGCGTAGCCGACGACGTCGTCGTCGTCGGCCGCGACGAAGTACGTCCTCGTCGCGCCCTGGGCCAGCTCGTCCCAGAACATCTCCGCACTCCACGCGTCGTCGAACAGCTCCTTCTCGAGCGCGGTCACCGGGTCGATGTCCCACCAGCGCATCCGGCGGATCACGTCGTGACCCGCTTGCGTTCGCCGGGCGGGACCGCGTCGGGACGGCGGAGGTACAGCGGCGCGAGGGCGGTCGTCCGCGGCACGTCGAGCAGCCTGGTCGGGTCGGGGTACTCGGGGTCGACGAGGTCGACGCCGTCGAACGCGCCGGCGTAGAGCCGCGCGCCCGCGCCCGCGACGGCGGTGATGCCACGGTCGCGGAGGGCCTGCGCGACCTCGGCGGGCTTGCCGACGTGCGGGCCGTCGGCGCGGGCGCGGGTGGCGTCGTAGGTGGCCCAGTAGACCTCGCGGCGCCGCGCGTCGGTCGCGACAGCGATGCCGGGTGCTGCGAGCGCGTCGAGGGAGCAGAAACCGTACGCCGGGATGCCGAGCGCGTGGGCGAGCGCGCGGGCCGTGACGATGCCGACGCGCAGCCCGGTGAACGGACCAGGCCCGACGCCGACGACGACACCGTCGAGGTCCTTCGGTGTCGCCCCGGAGTCAGCGAGGATGCGGTCGATGGCGGGCGCGAGCACCTCGCCCTGCCGGTTCGGCGCGACGACGACGACCGACGCCCCGGTCGACAACGCGACGGTGATCGCCGGCGTCGACGTGTCGAACGCGAGCAGCACGCCGTGACGATAGCCCGCGCCGCACGCGCCGCCGACGGCGGCGTCGTGCCCCAACACGCGTGATCTTGGCGAGGTTCTGCACGCATATGGTGCAAAACCTCGCCAAGATCACGAAAAGCGGGCGACGAGCTCGCGCTTGAGCACCTTGCCGGACGGGCCGAGGGGGAACGCGTCGACGAAGTGCACGATGCGCGGGTACTTGTGCCCTGCGAGCTGCTCCTTCGACCACACCACGATCTCCTCGGCCGTCACCTCGGCCTCGCGTTCGACGACGACGACCGCGCAGACCTCCTCGCCGTGCACGTCGTGGGGCAACGCGATCACCGCCACCTGGGCGATGGCCGGGTGTCGCATGAGGACTTCCTCGACCTCGCGCGGGTACACGTTGTAGCCGCCACGCAGGACCATGTCCTTCTTCCGGTCGACGATCGAGACGAAGCCGTCGGCGTCCTTCGTCCCGAGGTCGCCCGACCGGAACCAGCCGTCGACGACCGCCGCCTTCGTCGCCTCGGGGTTGTTGAGGTAACCAGTGAAGATGTTGTGCCCGCGGATGACGACCTCGCCGATCTCGCCCGCGGGTACGAACTCGATCCGGTCGTCGACCTCGGCCTTCGCGATCTCGACGTCGCAGCCCCAGATCGGCGTGCCGACCGTGCCCGGCTTCCGGCCGACCGACGGCTGGTTGAACGTCGCCACCGGCGACGTCTCGGACAGGCCGTAGCCCTCGTAGATCTCCGCGCCGAACGTCTCGCGCCACGCGTCGATGACCGCGAGCGGTAACGACGCGCCACCCGAGACCGCGATCCGCAACGTCGGCCGCCGCGGGTCGGTCTTCGCCGCGGCGAGGATGCCGATGTACATCGTCGGCACGCCCTCGAACACGGTGACGCCGTACGTCTCGAACGCGTCGATCGCCGCCGCTCCGTCGAACCGCGGCATCAGCACGAGCGTCGCGCCGGCCCGGAACCCGGAGTTCATCGCGCAGACCTGCCCGAACGAGTGGAACAGCGGCAGGCAGCCGAGGATCACGTCGTCGGGCGTCAGGCCGATGACGTCGTTGACGGTGAGCGAGACGTTCATGACGACGTTGAGGTGGGAGAGAACGGCGCCCTTGGGCTTCCCCGTCGTGCCGCTCGTGTAGAGGATCACGGCGTCGTCGGACGGGTCGCGCTGGACGTACGTGTCGATCGCGTCGTCACCCGCGAGGTCGCCCGGCGCAAGGAACGTCACCTCCGCGAGCTCCGCGCCCTTCGCGCCCTCGCCGGCCAGCGCGTCGTGGCACACGAGCACCGTCGCGCCCGAGTCGGAGAGGACGTACGCGATCTCCTCGGCCTTGAGCAGCGCGTGCACCGGCACGACGACCGCGCCAAGAGCGAGCGCGCCGTAGTAGGTCTTCGGGAAGTCGGGGACGTTCGGGATCAGGATCGCGACCCGGTCTCCGGGGCCGATGCCGCGGGCGCGCAACGACGCGGCGAAGCGCCGGGCGTCGGCCCAGAGGTCGGCGTACGTCGTGCGCTGGTCGCTGAGGACGAGCGCGGTGCGGTCCGCGTGGCGGACGGCGGACTCGGCGAGGATCGAGGCGATCGACATCGTGGCCATGGTGCATTCTGCCCGCATGACCCGCCGTCACTCCATGGCGCTGCTCGCGCTGGCCGCGTCCGCGGCCGTCGCGTGCGTCGGGATCGCCGCCACGATCAACCCGGGCCGCTTCGTCCTGCTCGACGCGATCGACCTGCCGATCACGTACTGGGCCGCCGGGTGGCTGCTCTTCGTCGCGGCCGCGGTCCTCGCCAGGCCGCGCCGCCGCTGGGTGCTGCTCCTCACTCTGCCGGTGCTCGCCGTCGCCTACATCACGTTCGTCGGGGCGGTGCTTCTTACCGCGTTCGCTTTCGACGCGCGGATCGTCGCGCTGGCCGACGACGGCCGGCACGAGGTGCGCCTCGTGGAGTTCGCGGACATCGACCCCTGGTGGGAGGTGCGGCTGCGAGTCTGGCCTGGGCCGCTGGCCCGGGAACGCGTGGTCTTGCGCGGGGAGGAAGGGCCGCCCCCGGTGAGTGTCCGGTTCACCGGGCCGCGCACGGTCGAGGTCGTGGACAGCGAGGGCGGCGTCTACGCCGCGACGTTCTGAAGTCGCGCGGCCCAGTCGCCGCCGTGCGGGACCAGCGTGACGGTCCGGACGTCATCCTCTGCGTGGCGGTCGATGCGGACCTCCAGCCACGAGTCGGCCAGCGACTCGACCAGGCCGCCGCCCCACTCCACCACCGTCACCGACTCCGCAACAGAAGCGTCGAGGTCGAGGTCGTCGACCTCCGCGACCGACCCGAGCCGATACGCGTCGACGTGCACGAACGGCACCCGCCCGCCCCGGTGCACGTGCGCGATGACGAACGTCGGCGACGTCACCCGCTCGGTGACGCCGAGCCCGACCGCCAGCCCCTGCGCGAACACCGTCTTGCCCGCGCCGAGCGGACCGGTGAGCACGATCAGGTCTCCGGCCCGCGCGACCGCGCCGACGGAGGCGGCGAGCGAACGCATGTCCTCCGGTGCGGGCACCTTCACGTACGCGCCTCCGCGACGACGCGCGCGAGCGTCGCGATGTCGGACTGCAGCGCCTGCATCTGCGCGCCGTTCGGGCCGGACCGCAGCGCGGCCGACGGGTGGAACGTCGGCACGACGGTCCGCCCGCTCACCGTGAAGCGTTGCCCGCGCACTCGGGAGATCGACACGTCGGGGCCGAGCGCCCACCGGGTCGCGAAGTTGCCGAGCGTGCAGATCACCGCGGGGTCGACGAGATGGACCTGCCGGCGCAACCACCCGCGGCACGTCGCAACCTCGTCGGGCAACGGGTCGCGGTTGTTCGGCGGGCGGCACTTGAGGACGTTCGCGATGACGACCTGCTCCCGCGCGATCCCGACCTCGGCCAGCAGCCGCGTCAGCAACTGCCCGGAGACTCCGACGAACGGCACGCCCTGCCGGTCCTCGTGGAAGCCGGGCGCCTCGCCCACGAACATCACGTCCGCCGGCGCGTCACCGTCGGCGAAGACGACCTGCGTCCGCCCCTCCGACAGCGCGCACGCCGTGCACGACAACGCGAGCGAACGCAGCGTCGTCCAGTCGGGCGCCCCGTCGGCGACGTCGCGAACGCGAACCGATGCCTCAGGCACCACGGACATTGGCACTCCCCCGGGCAGCGCGGCGTAGGAACGCGCGCAGGTGCAGGTTGACGAGCGGCGCGCGCTCGACCATGAGCATGTGACCGGCGCCGGCGAGCGTCACGAGCTGCGCATTCGGCATCCGGCGGGCGATCTCCTCCATGTGCGCGTACGGCGTGACCCGGTCGCGCGTCCCGCCGACGACCATCGTGGGGACCCGGTCGAGTGCGTCGAGCCCCCCGTAGAGGTCGTGGTCGACGAACGTCGGCACGAACGCCGTCAGCACGTCGAGCGGCGTCGCCGACGTCATGCGTTCGACGAGCTCGACCTGCGCCGGACTCGGGTTGTCGCCGAAGCCCCAGCGCTTGGTGAACAGGAAGTTGAGGTCGCTGCCCGCGCGCCGCCCGCTCGCGACGAGCGGCGCACCCGCGACCCGGTGGACGCGCGGCAGGACGCGGGACGTCACGACGTCGGCGATCCGTGCGGGGATCGGCAGGATCGCCTCCGCGATGCCGCCCGCCGACGTCGCGATGAGCACCGCGCCGACGACGCGCTTCCCGAACAGCTCAGGCCGCTGCATCGCCAGCGACATCACCGTCATGCCGCCCATCGAGTGCCCGACGAGGACGACCGGCCCGCGCGGCCCGACCGCGTCGAGGACGACACCGAGGTCGCGGCCGAGCTGCGCGAGCGTGCAGTCCTCGTCGGCGCCACGCGACGACTGCCCGTGGCAGCGCTGGTCGACGAACACCAGCCGCCCGACGTCCGCGAGGTCGCGCCGCTGGTAGTGCCACGACGCCATCGACAGCGCGAAGCCGTGCACGAACACCACCGTCAACGGCCCGCCGCCGACTTCTTCGACGTGCAGCCGTACGCCGTCCGGCAACGTCACCGTCGACTCGCGTCCGGACAGCCGCCCGAACGGCTCGCGCGCCTCGGGGTCGGGCCGCAGCCGCGCGCGGCCGACGGCGTAGCGCTCCAGCGCGACACCGGCCGCGACGCCCGCCGCGACCGCACCGGCGACACCCCCGAGAACCCCCGCGGTCCGCTTCTTCATGCGTACGTCCGCGGCACGCGGGGCGCGATGCGGGTGACGATCTCGTACGAGTTGGTGCCCAGCAGCGCGGCCCACTCGATCGCGGTCGGCTCGCCGCGGTCGCCGGGCCCGAACAGCACGACCTCGTCACCCGCCTCGACGGCGTCGTCGCCGACGTCCACGACGAACTGGTCCATGCACACCGTCCCGCTCACCCAGCGCCGCGTTCCGCCAAGCCACACCGGCGCGGTGTTGGTCGCGTGGCGGGGCACCCCGTCGCCGTACCCGAGCGGCACAAGCGCAAGCGTCGTCTCGCGCGGCGTGACGTAGCGGTGGCCGTACGACACGCCCGTCCCGCCGGGCACCCGCTTCGTCAGGGCGACCCGCGCGCGCAACGTCATCGCCGGCCGCAGCCCGAACGTCTCGTCCGGGATCGGCGACAGGCCGTAGACCGCGATGCCGGGCCGGACCAGGTCGTAGTGCGTCTCCGGCATCGTCAGCGTCGCCGCGCTGTTCGCGAGGTGTCGCAGCCGCGGCGTGATACCGGCCGCCGCGGCGACGTCGAGCGCCTCGGCGAAGCGGGCGACCTGCACGGCGTTCGCCGGGTGGCCGCGTTCGTCGGCGCAGGCCAGATGGCTCCAGACACCGACGACGTCGGCGTCGCGCTTCACGGCCGCGGCGACGAGGTCGGACCAGTCGACGGCGCCACCGCGAGACAGCCCGGTGTCGGCCTTGAGGTGCACCCGCGCGCCCGCGTCGACGGCGTCATCCAGCGACGCGACCGACCCGATGCCGAGGTCGAGGTCGTACGCCTTCGCCACCGCGCCCGCACCTGGCGGCGGCTCCATCATGACGAGGATCGGTGCGGTGATCCCGGCCGCGCGGAGCGCGACGCCCTCCTCGACGAGGACGACGCCCAGCCAGGTCGCGCCCGCGTCCAGCACGGCGCGAGAGACCGCGACGGCGCCATGGCCATAGCCTTCGGCCTTCACCGCGGCGAGCACCTCGGCACCCCGCGCGGCGGCGGCGAGGATCCCGATGTTCGCGCGGACCGCGTCGAGGTCGACCACGGCCTCGGCCCGCGCGCTCACCACGGCGCCAACGCTATCCGCGCCGCCTCGGGGAGTGCCTCGGCCACGTCGCCCGCGGTCACCGCGACGCCGCCCGCCGCGAGCCGTCCGGCTAGTCCGTGCAGCCAGGCCGCGGCCGCCGTCGCGACGGCGGGGTCGCCGCCGCGCGAGAGCAACGCTCCGACGGCACCGGCCAGCACGTCGCCCGTGCCCGCCGTCCCGAGGAACGGCGTCCCCGTCGGGTTGGCGTACGCCGTGCCGTCGGGCGCCGCGACGACCGTCGTCGTGCCCTTGAGCAGCACGACCGCGCCGAGGTCGGCGGCGACCTTGCGCGCGACGCCGAGCCGGTCGCGTTCGGCGTCCTCGCGCGGGATGCCGGTGAGCCGCGCGAACTCGCCGGTGTGCGGCGTCAGCACGGTCGGCGCGCGCCGCCGCAGCAGGTCGGGATGCCCGAGCGCGTCGGCGTCGACGACGACCGGGACGTCGGTGGCGAGCACCTCGCGCAGCAGTGTCGCGTCAGTGCCGAGCCCCGGCCCGACGATCCAGACGTCGGCGCGGCCCACCTCCGAGACGGCGACGACCTCGGGGTGCCGCGCGCGGACCAGGTCGGCGACCTCGCGCGGCGCGAGCAACTGGACGTAGCCGCATCCGGCGCGTTGCGCGCCGCGGCAGGCGAGCGCGGCCGCACCCGGGTACGCCGCGCTCCCGGCCAGTACGGCGACCACCCCCCGCCGGTACTTGTCCGTGTCGGCAGCCGGCGCGGCGACGTACGGCGCGACGTCGGTCGCCTCCGGCACCCAGCACTCGGCGCCCCCGCGCAACCCGACGTCGGCGACCTCGACGAGCCCCGCATGGTCCGCGCCCGCGCCGACCACGAGTCCCGGCTTCAAGGCGCCGAACGTCACGGTCACGTCGGCCCGCACCGCCCCTGGCGACACCGCGCCCGTGTCCGCGTCGACGCCGGTCGGGACGTCCACCGCGAGGATCGGCCCGTCCCACGCCCACGACACCGGCGCGGGCCGGGCACCGACGCCGAGCAGGCCGTCGAGGACGAGGTCGTACGTGCCCCTCGGCGGGCGGCTGCCCAGCACCTGCAGCGGCACGAGACCGTGCTCGTCCCGCGGCTCGCCCAACGGCAGGACGACGTCGACGGCCGCGCCGCGCCGGGCGAGCTTCTCGCCCGCCCAGAGCGCGTCGGCGCCGTTGTGGCCGGGGCCGGCGACGACGAGGACGCGACGGCCGTACGTGCCGTCGAGCATCGCCACCGCCCGGCGCGCGACGGCGGTCGACGCGCGGTCTATGAGCACGCCCTCGGGAACGCCCGCCGCAACCTCCGCGGCGCGGACCTCGGCGACCGTCCAGACCGGCCTCATTCGCCCATTGTCGTCAGATGGGGAACCGCGCAGGCAACACGGCCACTGCCGAGTCGCCCGATACCGCGAGCCCCGCCGACTCGACTGACTCCCGTCCGAGCAGCCACGCGAGCAACGCCGCCGGCGGACCAGCGACCACGCCGCCCTCGGCGCGCACCGCGCCACCGTCGTACGCGACCCCGATCCGGGCGACCGTCCGGTCGAGCTCGGCCGCGACGAACGCGTCCGGCCAGTCGCGGTACGAGTAGCCGAGCCCCAGGTCGGCGTGGTGCACCTCGACCTCCAACAGCCGCGACTTCACTCGCTGCGCGATCGGTCGTGGCCCGACCCCCGCGGGCACGACCAACTCCCATTGGTCGTCCCTGACGATCGCCATGACCGCGGCCCACTCCGCCGCGCTCTCGTGCAGGTCCGCGAGCACCTCGGCGGCGCTACGTCCCCGACCCGCCTCGATCTGCGCCGCCCGCTCCTCCGGCCCGCCCGGGTACTGCGCCCGCTGCTCGCCGAGCAACGCCGCGGCGACCATGCCGGCGTTGGACGAGGCGTTCCGCGCGATGTGCGTCACGAGCATCGCGCGGCTCCACCCGGGCAGCCGCGAGTCGCCAGCCGCTTGCCCGTCGGTCATCGCGGCGACGGTCCGCACCAACCGCGACTCCGCAGCCGCGACCTCGTCGAGCACTACTCGACCGTGACCGACTTGGCCAGGTTGCGCGGCTGGTCCACGTCGAGCCCGAGCACCTTGGCGACCTCGCAGGCGAGCACCTGCATCGGCACGATCGACAGCAACGGCGCGTACAGCGACTTCGTGTCGGGCACGCGGATCAGGTGGTCGGCGTACGGCGTGACGCTCTCGTCGCCGTCGGTCGCGATGACGATGGTGCGCGCGCCGCGCGCGCGGACCTCCTGCACGTTGTTGACGAGCTTGTTCGACAACGCGTGCCGGGTCGCCAGCACGACGACCGGAGTGCCCTCGTCGACGAGCGCGATCGGGCCGTGCTTGATCTCGCCGGCCGGGAACCCTTCGGCGGACACGTACGCGAGCTCCTTGAGCTTCAACGCACCTTCGAGCGCCATCGGGTACCCGACGTGCCGTCCGATGAACAGCACCCGCGGCGCGTGCGCGATCTCGGCCGCGATCGCGCGCACCGGATCCATCCGGATCAGCGTCTCCGCGACCAGATCGGGGATCTCGGACAGGTCGCGCAGGTGGGCGCGGACCTCGTCGGGATCGCGGGTGCCGCGGAGCTGCGCGAGGTAGAGACCCACGAGGTACATCGCGACGATCTGCGCGATGACCGCCTTCGTCGACGCGACGGCGACCTCCGGACCGCAGCGGGTGAACAGCGCCGCGTCGCTCTCCCGCGCGATCGTCGAGCCGACCGTGTTGGTGACCGCGAGCACCCACGCCTTCTGCGCCCGCGCGTGGCGTACCGCCTCCAGCGTGTCGGCCGTCTCGCCGCTCTGCGAGATCGCGACGACGAGGGTGCTCCGCCCGACGACCGGGTCGCGGTAGCGGAACTCCGACGCCATCTCGACCTGCACCGGCACCCGCGTCCAGCGCTCGATCGCGTACTTTCCGACGAGCCCCGAGTGGTACGACGACCCGCACGCGACGATGAAGACCTGGTCGATCCCGCGGACGTCCTCGTCGCTGATCGCCAGCTCGTCGAGGTACAGCAACCCGTCCGACCGCAGCCGCCCACCGAGGGTGTCGCGCACCGCGCCCGGCTGCTCCTGGATCTCCTTCTCCATGAAGAACCGGTAGCCGCCCTTCTCGGCGGCGGCGGTGTCCCAGTCGACGGTGTACGTCTCGCCATCGGTCACCGCACCCGACAGGTCGGTCACGGTCACGCCGTCGCGACGGATCTCGACGACCTCGTCCTGGTTGACCACCCGCGCCTCGCGGGTGTGCGCGATGAACGCCGTCACGTCGCTGGCGAGGAAGTTCTCGCCGACCCCGAGCCCCACGACGAGCGGCAGGTTGCGCCGGGCACCGACGACGACGTCGGGCCTGTCACGGTGCGCGACGACGAGGACGAACGAGCCCTCCAGGTCGCGGCACACGCTGCGTACGGCGTGGGCCAGGTCGCCCGAGTAGCGCTCCTCGACCAGGTGCGCGACGACCTCCGTGTCCGTCTCGCTGGAGATCGTGTGGCCGCGTTCCTCGAGACCGGCCAGGAGGGCCTCGAAGTTCTCGATGGTGCCGTTGTGCACGACCGCGACGGCCCCCGAGCAGTCGACGTGCGGGTGCGCGTTGCGGTCGGTCGGGCCGCCGTGGGTGGCCCAGCGGGTGTGGCCGATGCCGACCGTCCCCGTGGGCGTGGAGTCGTCCAGGACCTTCTCCAGGTTGACCAGTTTGCCCGCTTTGCGACGGACGACCAGGTCGCCGGACCCGGTCAGGACGGCGACGCCGGCGGAGTCGTACCCCCGGTATTCAAGACGTCGTAACCCGTCCATCACCACGCCGACGGCGTCCTGTTCACCGACGTACCCGACGATGCCGCACATGTCCTCAATGTAGTCGCCCGCAGGTGCAGTGAAGGTTCGTGGCGAACCTGCCGATACGACATGCGGTCAGGAGGTGGAATGGCAGCGCGGATCGCGAGCCGGGTTTCGAAGCTGGTGCACAGCCGCTGGTGTACGGCGGTCGCGATCGGCATCGCGCTGGCCATCGCCGCCGGGTCCTGGACCGCCGCGCCGCACGCCGCCGTCGTCCCCATGCTCGCCGGGCTCGGCTGCTGGACGATCGGCAACTACGTCCTCGTCCCGCTGCGCTGGCACCGGCTGTCGGCAAGCGGGCAGAACCGGCGCTGGCACCTCCGGGTCTACGCCGAGGGCGAGGTCCTCGGCCTGCTCTCCCCCGCGCACGCCGGCACCGACCTGTGGCGCGTACACATGCTGCGTTCGGTCGGCATGGACCGCGCGTCCGCGGTCGTCGACGTCGCGGCGGACCGGCTCGTCGGCGGCATCGGCATCGTGGCCATCGCCATCCTCGGCGGTACGACGTTGCCGCCCCTCGTCGTCGCCGTCTGCATCGGTGGCGCCGCGCTCGTCCTCGCTGCTGGGCTGCTGGTGCGTCGCAAGCGCCCGGCCCTCGTCGCGCTGCCGAAGGGCCGTGGGCGCGCGCGCGCCATCGTCGTGTCCTGTGTCTACCAGCTCTGCGCGATCGGCCTGCTCGTCGGCACGGTCGCCGCCGTCGGCCACTCCGTACGCCTCGTCGACATGCTCGGCGTCGTCGGCGCCAGCCAGGTCGCCGCGCTCATCCCGGGCGTCCACGGCGCCGGGCCGAAGGAGGGCGCGCTCGCCGCGGGCCTCGTCGCGCTCGGTGTCCCGCTCACGGCCGCGGTCGGCGCGATCTCGCTCGCCGCCACGCTGGCCTGGGTGCCCGCGCTGCTGCTCGGCGGGATCAGCCACGTCGCGCGCCGCCGGGCGACCCGCGCCGCTCTCGCAGCGGCCTAGTAGGGCGGCACCGCCGCCCGAAAACTCGTGATCTTGGCGATGTTCTGCACGCATACGGTGCACAACCTCGCCAAGATCACGAAGTTCTGGGACGGCCGACCTAGCCTCGGACCGCTCTCGCCACCCGCTCGGCCACCGCCCGCGCGGTCTCCTCGTCGGTCGCCTCCACCATGACGCGGACCACCGGCTCGGTGCCGGACGGCCTGACCACCACGCGCCCGTCGTCCCCGAGCTCCGCCGCCGCGGCCACCACCGCGTCCTCGCCCGCCGACAGCGCGGCGGCCTTGTCGTCGACCGCGACGTTGAGCAGGACCTGGGGGAGCCGGGTCATCACGGCCGCGAGATCGGCGAGCGGACGTCCGGTCCGCGCCATCACCGACAGCACCTGCAACGCAGTGAGGATCCCGTCGCCGGTCGTCGCGTACTCGGTCATGACGAGGTGCCCCGACTGCTCGCCGCCGAGGTCGAGGCCGTGCGCGCGCAGGGCTTCCAGGACGTAGCGGTCGCCGACCGCGGTCTCGACCACGTCGATGCCGTACGCCGCCATCGCCCGCGTCAACCCGAGGTTGGCCATCACCGTCGCGACGACCGCGCGCGGCGTGCGGTCGACCGCGAGCACCGCGAGGATCTGGTCCCCGTCGACGAGCGCGCCGTCCGCCGCGACCATGAGGCACCGGTCGGCGTCACCGTCGTGCGCGACGCCCGCGTCCGCGCCGTGGGCGCGGACTGCATCGGCCAGCGACTCCGGGTGCGTCGAGCCGCACTGGTCGTTGATGTTGAGACCGTCGGGCTCGGCGTGGATCGCGACAACGTCCGCCCCCGCCCGGCGCAGTGCCTCCGGCGCGGCGTACGACGCGGCGCCGTTCGCGCAGTCGACCACGACCTTCAGCCCGCCCAGCGGCGTCGCCGTCGCGACGAGGTGCGCGACGTACGACTCGACCGCCGACGCGCCGTCGGTGACCCGCCCCACGTCGCCGCCGACCGGACGGGTCGCAGCAGAACCGAGGCCCGCCTCGATCGCGTCCTCGACGTCGTCGGGCAGCTTGCCGCCGCGCGCGTCGAAGAGCTTGACGCCGTTGTCCGGCATCGGGTTGTGGCTCGCCGAGAGCACGACACCGAGGTCGGCGCCGAGCGACGCGGTCAGGTACGCCACCGCGGGCGTCGGGACGACACCGACGCGCACGACCGAGCACCCGGCCGACGCGAGCCCCGCGACGACGGCCGCTTCGAGCAGCTCACCGGAGGCGCGGGTGTCGCGACCGACGACCGCGCGACGGCCGCCGAGGACTCGGGCAGCCGAAGACGACAGCGCGAGCACGAGCTCGGGGGTGAGGTCCGCGTTGGCGAGACCTCGAACGCCGTCGGTCCCGAAGAGCCGAGCCACTTACCGCTTCGAGTACTGCGGCGCCTTGCGGGCCTTCTTCAGGCCGTACTTCTTCCGCTCCTTGACCCGCGCGTCGCGGGTGAGGAACCCGGCCTTCTTCAGCGCGGGCCGGTCGTCGGCCTCGAGCTCGATGAGCGCGCGGGCGATGCCGAGGCGCAGCGCACCGGCCTGACCGGAGACGCCACCACCCCTGAGCGAGGCGAACACGTCGTAGTTGTCGGACTTCTCGACGGTCTTGAACGGCTCGCTGACGAGCTGCTGGTGGACCTTGTTCGGGAAGTAGTCGTCGAGGGTGCGGCCGTTGAGCTTCCAGTTGCCGGTGCCGGGCACCAGACGGACGCGGACGATCGCCTCTTTGCGACGTCCGGTCGCGCGGACCAGACCTGCGGGCTCGGGCACTTGGGGTACTACCTCTCGTCTACTGAGCGACCTGGGACAGGGTGTACGGCACGGGCTTCTGCGCCTCGTGCGGGTGCGTCGGGCCGTCGTAGACCTTCAGCTTGGAGAACTGCTGCCGACCGAGCGTGTTGTGCGGCAGCATGCCCTTGACCGCGCGCTCGACGGCGAGCTTCGGGCGGGTGGCGAGCAGCTCGCCGTACGGCGTCTGCCGCAGGCCGCCCGGGTAGCCGGAGTGGCGGGTGTACATCTTCTGGTCGCGCTTGTTGCCGCTCAACGCGACCTTGGCGGCGTTGACGACGATGACGAAGTCGCCGGTGTCGACGTGCGGGGCGAAGATCGGCTTGTGCTTGCCGCGGAGCAGCTTCGCGGTCTGGCTCGCGAGCCGGCCCAGCACGATGTCGGTGGCGTCGATGACGAACCACTGTCGCTGCACGTCGGCGGGCTTCGGTGAGTACGTACGCACGGGTTGAGACCTGTCCGATCCGGTGTGGGATGCGCGGGCCGGGACCACGCACAACGACCACGAAGCATAACCGAGCGGGGCCGGGCGGCGCCAACCCGTGACGGGCGGCGCCGCCCGTGGCCGTCAGGCGTGGACCAGCGGTTTCGCCTGAGCCGCCTGCGCGTCGGCGCCATCGCAGCCGGTCGTCGTGACCGTGACCGTGACCTGGTAGTCACCCTGAGCCTGGTAGGCGTGCTCGAGCTGGGGGATCTTGCTCGACTGCGGCCAGTCGGTCGGGGTGTCGGTGCATCCGCTGGTGCCGTACTCCTGGACCTCGGGTTCGGTACCGTCGCCCCAGTCGACGGTCAGCCGGGTGATCCACCCGTCGTCGTCCCGCACGGACGCCTTCAGGTGGACGAGCCAGCTCTGGCCGGTCAGGACGTTGCCCTGCTCGGTCGACGGCGAGACCGACTTCGCGTACAGCACCGGCTGGAACGGCCCGTTCGAGAGCACGGCGCCGGGAGCGACGTCGACGCGCACCGCGTCGCGCGCGGAGTCGCCGCCCTCGGTACAGGTGGCCATCTCCTGGACGGTCACGGTCACGTCGTAGGTCCCCGCCGCGCGGAACGCGTGCCGCAACGTGACCTCGTAGTCGGTCGGGTCGTCGGCCGACGCCTGCGGACAGTACGGACCGTACGTCGCCCAGTCGTCGACGACCCGGCCGTCGCCGTACTCGACGACCGTGCGCAGGACGGTGCCGGGCCGCCGGTGCACCTGGATCGTGAAGGTGCCCAGCCTCGCGGTCTCGGTCCGCCGCGGGTCGGCCATCACCGTGACACGCAACGGGCGGTTGTCCGGCGAGGTGCGCGTCGGCGACGGCGACACCGACGAGGTCGGCGAGGGGGACGGGGTCGGTTTCGTCGGCGTCGGCGTCGGCGAGCCCGTCGGCAGCGGCGCCGGGAGGAGCGAGGACGGCACGGGAAGCGTCGGGAACGGCGGGTCGCCCGCGGCGCCGACGAGCTGGGTGCTGCCGGAGGGTACCGACGCGCCGACGACCGCGACGACGACGCCAACCGCGAGCGCTCCGGACGCGGCGGTCGTGACGCGGCGCCGGCGGCGGATCCGGTGCGCGAGCCGTTCGGCCGCGGGGCCGAGGTGCCCGAGGGGAGGCGGCGGGTCGCCGGCCAGGAGGCGGAGGGCCCGCCGGAGGGTCGGGTGCTCGTTCGTCATCGTCGTTGTCCTTCGTCGGTCTCGCGCGTCACGCCAGCCCCTCGCAGGGCGCGGTACGCGGTACGTATGCCTCGTCGAGCAGCCCGCTCGCGCGCAGCGCGGCGAGGCCACGGGCGGTCCGGCTCTTCACGGTGCCGGGGGGCAGGTTGAGCAGGTCGGCGACCTGCCGCTCGCTCAGGTCGTCGAAGAAACGCAGGACGACGACGACGCGCTGCGCGGGAGGCAGCGTGGCGAGCGCACGCGCGACCGTCTCGCGCAGCGCCGCGTCTTCGGCGTGGTCGGCGACGGCGCCGTCGCCGGGCGTCCGGGTCGGCACCTCGCCGCGCCAGCGGCGCCGCCACCATTTCCCGTGCGTGGTCGCCATGACCCGCCGGACATAGCACTCGCCCGCGCCCACGTCGCGCAACGACGGCCAGCGCAGGTACGCCTTCGCCAGGGCGGTCTGTAGCAGGTCCTCCGCCTGCGCCCAGTCCCCCGTGAGGAGGTACGCGGTCCGCAGCAGCGCCGCCGACCGCACCCGGACGAGGGCGTCGAACGCCTCCCGCCGCTCGTCGTCCACTCGCGCCTCCCCTCGCCTGTTGCCGTAAAGGAGCCCGCAGGTGGGGGGTTCGGTTCCACGTATCGTTCCCGGGGTGCTGACCCAGCTGGCCTGTGCCCGGTGCGGGACGGGGTACGACGGCGCGGTCCTCCAGACCCGGTGCGCGTGCGGCGGGACGCTGTTCGCGCGGTACGACCTGACCGGCGTCGACCGGCCCGCGCGCGGCGGCCTTTGGGCGTACCGCGCGCTGCTCCCCGTCGAGGGCGACCCGGTGTCGCTGGGCGAGCCGGAGACGCCGCTGCTGCGGCTGCCGAGCCTGGGCGTGTACGTCAAGGACGACGGGGTGCTGCCGGGCGGGACGTTCAAGGCCCGCGGCGCGGCCGTCGGCGTGACCCGTGCCCGCGAGCTCGGTGCGACCGCGATCGTGCTGCCGAGCGCGGGCAACGCCGGTGGCGCCTGGGCGCTCTACGGCGCCCGCGCCGGCCTGCCCGTCACCGTCACGATGGCGAAGACCGCGCCGACGATGAACCAGGACGAGGTCGTCCTCGCGGGCGCGAACCTGGAGCTCGTCGACGGCACGCTCGCCGACGCCGGGCGAAGGGCGCGCGAGATCGCGCAAGAGACAGGTGCGTTCCTCGCGGCGACGTTCGGCGAGCCGTACCGCGTCGAGGGCAAGAAGACGGCGTGGCTGGAGACGTTCGCGCAACTGGGTCGGCTGCCGGGGGCGATCGTGTTCCCGGTCGGCGGCGGGGTCGGTCTGGTCGCCGCGCACAAGGCCGTCGAGGAGGTGCGCGCCCTCGGCTGGTACGACGACCCCCCGCCCGCGCTCGTCGGGGTCCAGGTCGACGACTGCGCGCCGATCGTCGCGGCGTACGACGCGGGTCTCGACGCGGCCACGACCTGGCTCGGCGTACCGTCGACGAGCGCCGCGGGGCTGCGGGTGACCGCGCCCGGCGAGAGCGACCTCGTCCTCCGCTACGTCCGCGAGACCGGCGGCGCGATGGTCGCGGTCACCGAGGAGGCGCTGGCCCGCGCGGTCCGCGATGTCGCGCGCACCGAGGGCGTCTGCCTCTCGCCTGAGGGCGCCGCCGCGGTCGCCGCGTTGCCGCTGCTGAACCGGCTCCCCGAGCCGGTCGTCGTGTACAACACGGCCAGCGGACCCAAGTACGCGTAGACCCGGGAGCACCCATTCCGGCGAGCTCGCCGCGCCGCCCTACGCGCGGCGCTGCCGCGTCGCTCTCGCGCGAGCGGCGAGGCGCGAGGCGCTCGGGTAGCGGACCTCGGCGAGGGTCAGCCCGTTCGCGGGCGCGACGGGCGCGCCGTGCGCGCGGTCGCCGCCCGCAAGGATCGCCGCTGGCCAGTCGGTCGCGCGCCGCCCGTCGCCCGCCAGCAGCAGGGCGCCGACGAGCGAGCGCACCATCTGGTGGCAGAACGCGTCCGCCTCGAGCGTCGCGACGAGCACGCCGTCGCGGTCGCGCACCCAGGTCAGCCGGCGCAACGTACGGACTGTCGTCGCGCCCTCCCGCCTGCGGCAGAACGCCGCGAAGTCCCGCAGCCCCAGCAACGGCTTCGACGCCGTCTGCAGGCGCCGCAGCCGCACCGGCCGTGCGTGCGTGGCCGTGTCCTGGCGGCGGGTCGGCAGCGCGCCGTACGCGGCGTCCGCGACCCGGTAGACGTAGCGCCGCGCCAGCGCCGAGAACCGCGCGTCGAAGCCCTCCGGCGCGGGCGCGACCGCGAGCACCCGGATCGTCGGGTCGAGCAGCGCGTTGAGCCGCCGCAGGTCTGGAACGGCGAGCACGTCGGCGTGGCAGACCTGACCGGTCGCGTGCACGCCCGCGTCAGTACGTCCCGCGACCGTCAGCGCGACCCGGGTTCGCAGCAGCGTCGCGAGCGCGTCCTCCAGCGCGCCCTGGACGGTCGGGCGGCCTGGCTGGCGGGCCCAGCCGGCGTACGGCGTGCCGTCGTACGCCACGTCCAGGCGGACACGGACGAGCCCGCCGCCCCGGGTGGGGCCGGCGGGCTCGTCGTCGTTCACTGGACGCCTACGCGTCGTCGCCCCCGGCCGGCGTCTCGTCCGCGCCGGCCTCGGTCGCGGGCTCGTCGGCCACGTCGGTCTCGACGACCTCCTCGGCCTCGGCCACGTCGGTCACCTCGGCCGATTCCTCCGCGACGGCCTCGGCCGGCGCCTCCTCGGCCGGCTCGACGGGCACCGCGTCCTCGACCTGCTCCGCGCTCGCGAGTGCCTCCTCGACCGGCGTCACGTCGGTCGCCGCCGCGCCCTTGCGCCGCGCGAACCTCGTCCCGCGCGCCCGCTCGGCCTCGCCGACCGCGACCTGCGCCACGGTCTGCGCCTCGACCAGCTCGATCACAGCCATGGGGGCGTTGTCGCCCTTGCGCGGCCCGATCTTGGTGATCCGGGTGTAGCCGCCGGCCCGCTCGGCGAACCGCGGCCCGATCTCCGCGAACAGCGTGTGCACCACGCTCTTGTCCCGCACCACCGTAAGGACCTGGCGCCGGGCGTGGAGGTCACCCCGCTTCGCGAACGTGATGAGCCGCTCGGCTACCGGCCGCAACGCCTTCGCCTTGGCCTGGGTCGTCGTGATCCGGCCGTGCTCGAACAGCGCCGTGGCGAGGTTGCTCAGCAGCAGTCGCTGGTGCTGCGGTCCACCGCCGAGGCGCGGTCCCTTGGTGGGCGTGGGCATTACGGTCTCCTAGGTCACGACTGGCTGTCAGGCCGGGTCGGTCGTCTCGTCGAAGGCGTCGAACTCGTCGGTGCCGTACGTGTCCACGACGTTGCTCGGGTCGAACCCGGGCGGGCTGTCCTTGAGCGCGAGGCCCATGGCGTGCAGCTTCGCCTTGACCTCGTCGATGGACTTGGCACCGAAGTTGCGGATGTCGAGCAGGTCCGCCTCGCTGCGCGTGATGAGCTCGCCCA
>CBQZLL010000011.1:0-22852 GCA_967749945.1 uncultured Frankiaceae bacterium | reverse complement strand
GGTACGAGCGTCCGCCTGAAAAGCGGAAGGTCGGCGGTTCGACCCCGCCCCTGCCCACCACCTACTTCACCGAGTCGGCCTCGAGCCACCAGACCCAGGTGCCGACGCCAGGACCTCGGCCGCCGCGCGTGACGCGGTACGTGTTCGTGTACGTCCCCTTCGCCAGCACCCGCGTCTCGAACGTGTCGTTTCCGCTGTTGTCGACCGTGTGAGCGCCCATGCTCTGCGCCGCGAACACCGGATCCTTGCCGCCGGGCACGGGGGCCGGCGCCGTGTCCCGCACCGGGCAGTCGTCGGGGTTCGCCTGGTCCGCGTCGCCGGGCACGACGCACTCGGCGTACGCGTACTCCCCCGGCTCGTCGCCCGCGGTCGTGTGCCACACGCCGAGCACGCCGAGGCCGCGCGAGGCGATGCGGTGCTCGTACGACCCGGTGAGATGGGCGAGCGCGACGTTCTCGACGCGGTCCCGCTCGAACGTCGCCGCCACCCGCTTCGACGCGAACAGCACCCGCGAGCCGCGGAGCCCCGCGAACGTCAGCGCGGCCGTGACCACCCGCCCCGGCGGGGCGCTGACGACGAGCTGGTACGTGCCCGGTGCGAGCCGCCACCGGTTCGTCTCGCCGACGACCCGCGCGGCGGGGGAGTGGTGGTACGTGTGCTCGACGTACGGCGTGCATGTCGGCACCGGCTGGACCGTCGGGGCGACGGTCGACGGGCAGTGGTCGGGCGCGGGCGCGTGGACCTGGACGTGGTGCAACGGCCGGTCACCGTGCCGCGCCGTCCGCGAGATCAGCGCAACGGCACTCCACGAGGTCGCGGAGAACATCGCCGCGAAGCCAGGGACACTGCCGTTCGCCGGCAACCGCTCGACGAGCTCGGCACCGCCGCGCGGCACCGCGACGTCGACGCTCGCGGTCCCGAACGCGACGACGAGGGTCTGCCCGGCGAGCGCGGGCGGCGACGCCGTCGCGACCGCGGTCCCGGAGAACGACGCCAGCACGGCCAGCACCAGCGCGCCCCGACCTGCCCGCCGCATCGACTCCCCTCCCGGTGATGGGAGGTTCGACGCCAGCTGTCCGGTTCCCTCTCCGTGGCCGGACACGACGACGGGCCTCCCCGCGGCTGCCTGCGCAACAGCCGTGGAGAGGCCCGTGGTCGTCGAGCCGGCATCAGGGCTGTGCCGGCCCTTCGTGCGAGCGAGGAGAGTGCGCTCGGGCTCTTACTCGGCGCGCTGGGTGGGGATGCCCGCCAGGAGCTGGCGGACCTCCGACTCGCGGTAGCGACGGTGTCCGCCGAGCGTCCGGATCGACGTCAGCTTGCCGGACTTCGCCCAGCGGGTGACCGTCTTCGGGTCGACGCGGAACATCGTCGCGACTTCAGCCGGCGTGAGGAGGGGCTCGGCCTCGGGAGTACGGCTGCTCATGTGTCGTTCCTTTCGCGGGGAGCGCGTTGTCGCTCGCTGTGCAGATCGTCGCCGTTGCCCGCGATGTCCGATATGGCCCGACCGGGCCATCTTCTGGCTATGTCGTGACTAGTCCGTCCTGCGGCGAACTCTCCGCCGGAGCGCCGTCAGGGGCGTCGCGACCGCCAGCGCCAGTACCGGCGGTGCGGCTACCGAATCCGGCAGCGGACCTTGGGCATGCGCGTGCTTGGTCGGGTCGAACGTCGCCGGCACCCGCAGCACTTTCATCCGCTGCCGCGGGAAGAACACCGCGAACGCACGTCCCACGACTTTGCTCTCCGGCACAGTGCCGTTGAAACGCGAGTCGCTCGATCCGTCGCGATGGTCGCCCATGAGGAACAGCTTGCCCTTGGGCACGACGACGGGGTCGAAGGGCTGCTGGGTACCGCCCTCGCTGAGGTACACGTACGGCTCGGTCAGCTCCTCGCCGTTGACCGTGACGTGGCCGTTGGAGCAGCACGCCACGGTGTCGCCGGGGATCCCGATGACCCGCTTGATGAAGTCCTTGTCCCCTGGGCTGCCGAAGCCGACGAGGCCCTGCACCTCGCGCACCACCTTCTGCACGAAGTTCTTCGGCGGCTGTACGACGTTCTCCGCGGTGAAGTTCGTGCCCTTGCCGTTGAAGACGACGATCTCGCCGCGGTGGATGTCGCGGAACCGGTAGACGAGCTTGTTGACGAGGACCCGATCACCGCGACAGCCGGGGCAGCCGTGCAGCGTCTTCTCCATCGACCCGGACGGGATGAAGAACGCCTGGACGAGGAACACCTTGAGCAGCAACGCCAGCCCGAGGGCGACGACGACGAGGAACCAGAGCTCCTTGGTGAACGAGCGCTTCGTTCGCGGCCAGTCGTCAGCCGCGAGGTCCTCGACGTCGTTGTCCATGCCGTCCATGACGAACGAGCCTACGCGGAGGTTCCGGACGATCCGTCTCTGTTGGGGTCTAGTTGGCGACTTCGAGCGAACGCACTGCGCCCCAACGGGTCGCGACCCGCGCGTACGCCTCGGTCGCTTCGTCCGGATCGCCGTCGGCGAGCGACGCGACGGCGTGCGCGATATCGGCGACGGACTCGTCGGCTTCGAGGTCCGCGTCGTCGAACAACGACACGAGCCCGCCGTAGTCGAGCTCGACGAGCGATCGCGGGTGGTACTCCTCGAGCCACTGCGCGAGGTCCTCGACGCCGTCGACGATCTGCTCGTCCTCGATCGTCCGCCGCAGGATCGCGAGCGCGCGCGCGACCCGGCGGCGGGCGTTGCCCATCGAGGTGAGGTACGACATCGACCGCTCCCCGGACAGCACGAGCCGGCGCTCCTCACCCTCGAACGGCAGGAACCAGCGCAACGGCACCTGCCACGTCTCGCTGAGGATGTGCGGCTTGAGATCGGGCTGCGTGCTGCGCCAGCGGGCGAGCTCGCGTTCGGCCACCTCGGCCGCCTGGCGCGGGAAGAACGCGTCCGCGATCTGGTCGGGCAGGTCCCTGCGGAACTCCGTCATTGCCGCCCACGTGCGGATCTGCACGCGCCAGGGGCAGACGTACGTCACGCCGTCGACGCGGTGCACGAAGGCGTGGTCGACCTCGGTCCGCGGCGGCAGCCCGATCGCGGCGACGATCGCCGCCCGGTGCTCGGCCCGGATGCCACGCACGAGGTCGGGCGCGGTGCCGTCCGCGAGGTAGCGCTCCCAACGCTTGCGTTCCGGCTGCGGGAACGCGGCGAGGGGCTCGTACGCCCGCAGGTACGACGTGTACGTCGACACGACGCCATCCTCTACCCTGGACTTACCGCCACGCCTCACAAAGGTTCGCGGCGCCGACCCATGCCTCAGATCCCGAGGCCGTACGTCAGGAGCAACGCACCGTGGGCGTCTTCAACGCCAGCGCCGGGCACGAGCAGGTGGTCTTCTGCCAGGACCCCGCCTCCGGCCTCAAGGCCATCATCGCGATCTACTCGACGGCCCTCGGTCCCGCGCTCGGCGGGACTCGCTTCTATCCGTACGCGACCGAGGACGACGCGCTCGCCGACGTCCTCAACCTCTCGCGCGCGATGGCGTACAAGGCGTCGTGCGCCGGGCTCGACCTCGGGGGCGGCAAGGCCGTCGTCATCGGCAACCCGGCGACGGACAAGTCGGAGGCGCTGCTGCGCGCGTACGGCCGCTTCGTCCAGTCCCTCAACGGCCGGTACTTCACCGCGTGCGACGTAGGGACGTACGTCCAGGACATGGACGTCGTGGCGCGCGAGTGCACGTTCGTGACGGGCCGCTCGCTCGAGCACGGCGGCAGCGGCGACTCGGCGGTGCTGACGGCGTACGGCGTGTTCCAGGGCATGCGCGCGGCCGCCGAGGCGACGTGGGGCGCGCCGACGCTCGCCGGGCGCCGGGTCGCCGTCGCGGGTGTCGGCAAGGTCGGCCACCACCTGGTCGAGCTCCTGCTCGACGAGAGCGCGTCGGTCGTCGTCGCGGACGTCAGCGAGGCCGCGCTCGCGAGCGTGACGGCCGCGCACCCCGACGTCGACGTCGTGGCGGTCGACGCCCTCGTATCGCAGCCGATGGACGTCTACGCGCCGTGCGCGCTCGGCGGCGCGCTCGACGACGACACCGTCGAGGTGCTCCAGGCCAAGGTGGTCTGCGGCGCCGCGAACAACCAGCTCGCCCACCCCGGCATCGAGAAGGTGCTCGCCGACAACGGAGTGCTCTACGCACCCGACTACGTCGTCAACGCCGGCGGCCTGATCCAGGTCGCCGACGAGATCGAGGGCTTCAACTTCGACCGGGCCAAGGCGCACGCGGCGAAGATCTACGACACGACCAAGCAGGTGTTCGCGATCGCGGCGGAGGAGGGCGTGCCACCCGCGGTGGCGGCGGACCGCTTCGCCGAGCGCCGGATGACCGAGGTCGGCCGCCTCCGGAGCCTGTACCTGCGGTAGGGGTCTCGACGACACGGGGAACGAGAGCACGTGGACGACGTCGTCGTGAGCGGTGTCGCACACCGTGCGATCCGCAGCGACGTTCAGGGCGCCCGCGAGGTCGGCGAGTGCGTTGTCCTCCGGAGCCTCCGCCTCACCCTGGGCACGCATCCGGTAGGCACGCCGCAGCGCCTGCAGCCAGTCCTGAGCGTCACGGATGTCAGCCATCAGCGAGACGTCCCGCCGCTCGCGCCGCGCCCCGCGCCCGTCGAGCCACGTCGCGAGGGCACCACTGCTCACCACGGCCGCGAAGATCGAGACGCACCCCGTGACGACAAGCGGCGCCAACGGCGTGCCTGAGGCATGACGAAGCCCCGGCGGGGAAGGCCGGGGCTTCGTCGTGTCAGGGCCAGCAGGTGTCAACCAGTACGGGCCATTGCGTCAGTTGGCGTCGAGCACGCAGTTCGTCGGGTAGAGGTCGTCGGCCTCGGCGGGAACGGTCGTGCTGTTCGTCCGCTTGGTCGGGAACTCGACGGTCGCGGTGACCGTGTCGTCGACGGACCGGAAGAAGTCGGCGACGAGCGTGTACCTGCGGCCGACCTTGAGCGTCTTGCCGCTCAGCACCAGCGCCTCGCCCAGGCCCGCGGCACCCCCGCAGTGGGCGAGCTCGGCCTTCTTGTCGGTGGCGACGTAGAGGTCGAAATCGGAGGCGGGGTTGGTCCACGTGATCTGGAAGAGGACGTTGCCCTTGACGCCCTTGGCGGGCTGGTAGACGAAGTCGAGCCGGTAGCAGCGGGGCATCGAGCAGACGACGCGGTTGGGGACGTCGAGGGAGGCGTTGTCGGCGTCGTTGGTCTGCTGGCCGCCGCTCGCGGTCCGGGTGATCTTCTTCACCTTCTTGCCGTCCAGCACAGCCGTCTTGGCGGCCTGGGACGGCACCGCGGCGCCGAGGACGAGCGCGGCGGCGCCGAGCGCGAGGACGGGGCGGACGCGCATGCGGGGCTCCTCGGGTACTGGGCGGGTGATGTTCCCCCTGCCAACGACCGGAGGTCGCGGCGGTTATGGCGTATCGTAGGAGCCGGTCTCGGTCGTGAGACTTCAACCCGTACGCAAGCCACGGGGGGCGTAGCGCCTGCCCGTCCCTCGAGGAGGTCGAGCCATGGGGCGCGGCCGTGCCAAGGCGATCCAGAAGAAGATCGCGCGCGACCTGAAGTACAGCAGTGGGGGGACCGACCTCGATCGGCTGCGCGCCGAGCTCGCCGGCGCCTCTGGGGACGTCGAACCCGGGCCCGAGGACGACGAGGACGAGGACGACGAGTACGACCTCGGCGGCGGCGACTAGACGGCACTGGTAGGGCTTGGCGAAACGGCCCGGATCGGTTTCGGCCGTCCCAGAACTTCGTGATCTTGGCGAGGTTGTGCACCAGATGCGTGCAGAACATCGCCAAGATCACGAGATGTGGGCTGGCGAAGCACGCCGCGACGAGCGTTTCGCCAAGCCCTACTAGCGGGCCGGGAGAGCCGTGGCCTTGGTCCCGGCCGAGAGCCGGAAGTGCCGCCCGTCCCACGCCACCCGGCGCCTGAGGTACGTCCCGTCGGTGAGCTGCGCGTACTCGTCCAACCCGCCGGCCCGCGGCGCCAGCCGCCCGTCGGCCAGCGGGGGCCGGTGCGCCCGCAGCACGAGCGGCCCGCCCGCGACCCAGGTCAGCAGGTCGTACGTCGCCGCGCCGTCGGCGAGCCGGATCAGCACGACGAGCCCGTCGGTGCCATGGCCGGTGAGCGGGGTCGCGTACACCCGGACCGATCGCCACGACCGGCCGTCGTCGACACCCTCGTAGCGCGCGACATAGCCGTCGGACTGCTGCACGAGGAGCCGCACCATCCCCTTGCCGTGCAGCCGTCCGGTGGCCCAGAGCACGTGCCCGCCGTCCATCGTCACGGCGGCGCAGGTCGGCCGTGTCACGTCGGGGAAGACGGTCGCGCAGTCCGCGCCCTGGTTCACCTGCTGGGGTGTGCCGGGCTCGACCCGGCTGACCAGCGCGCCGTCGACACCGATGACGTCGCCGGTGACCGGCGGCGGGGTGGTGGCCGTCGGCGTCGGTGAGGCTGAGGTCGGCTTCGGCTTGGGCTTCGGCTTCGGGGTGGCGCTCCGCGTCGTCGGCGGGGGCGTCGTCGGCGTGGCCTTCGGCGTGCCGTCGGACGAACAACCCGCGAGGAGGACGAACGCGACCAGCGCGCCGGCAGGGACCCTCATCGTCGCCTACGCCGGGTGCGTACCGACGAGGCGGGCGGTCCCCGTGCCCGGGACGACCTGACCGGCCCGCCATGCGTGCAGGCCGTGGCGCTGCAGCATCGCGAGGGTCCGGTCCTCGTCGGCGGCCGGGACGAGCGCGACCATGCCGACGCCATGGTTGAACGTCCGCTCCATCTCGGCCTCGGACACGCCGCCGCGGTCGGCGATGAAGCGGAACACCGCGGGCAGCGCCCACGAGCCGCGGTCCAGCTCGGCGTCGAGGCCGTCGGGGATGACGCGGGCGATGTTCGAGGCGAGCCCGCCGCCGGTGATGTGGGCGAACGCGTGGACTTCGACCTCCTCGACCAGCGCGAGGCACTGCCGCGCGTAGATCCGGGTCGGGGTGAGGAGCACCTCGCCGAGCGTCGCCTCGAGCTCGTCGACGTAGCGGTCGAGGCGCATCCGCGCGGCGCCGAGGAGGGCGTGACGGACGAGGGCGTAGCCGTTGCTGTGCAGGCCGCTCGACGCCATCGCGATGACCAGGTCGCCTTCGCGGACGCGTTCGCTGCCGAGGACGTCGTCGGCCTCGACGACGCCGACGCCGGTGGCGGCGAGATCGTACGCGTCGTCGTCCATGATCCCGGGATGCTCGGCGGTCTCGCCGCCGATGAGCGCGCACCGGGCCTGGCGGCAGCCCTCGGCGATGCCGCCGACGATCTCGGCCATCCGCTCGGGTACGACCTTGCCGCACGCGATGTAGTCGAGCAGGAACAGTGGCTCCGCACCGCAGACGACGAGGTCGTCGACGACCATCGCGACGAGGTCGATGCCGACCGTGTCGTGCTTGTCCATGCCCTGCGCGATGGCGAGCTTCGTCCCGACGCCGTCGGTCGACGACGCGAGCAACGGGCGCGTGTACTTCGCCGTGTCGAGCGCGAACAGCCCGGCGAACCCGCCCAGGTCGCCGACGACCTCGGGTCGCGTCGCCTTCGCGACCTTCGCCTTCATCAGCTCGACCGCGCGCTCGCCGGCCTCGATGTCGACGCCGGCGGCCGCGTATGAGCTGCGCCCCTCCGCGGTCACGGACGTAGCAGGGCGTCCGACGCGCCGTAGCCCTCGAGCAGGGGGTCGGTCCGCATGCCCTCGAGGAGATGCTTGCCGAGATGGTCCTCGGGCGGCAGCTCGATCGGGTACTCGCCGTCGAAGCACGCCCGGCAGAGGCGTTCGGCGGGGATCGTCGTCGCGGCGACGAGACCCTCGAGCGAGACGTACGCCAGCGAGTCCGCGCCGATGTGACGGCGAATCTCGTCGATCGACGCGGCGTCGGCGATCAGCTCGGCCTTCGTCGCGAAGTCGATGCCGTAGAAGCACGGCCACTTGACCGGCGGGCTCGAGATGCGGACGTGGATCTCCGCGGCGCCGGCCTCGCGGAGCATCCGGACCTGCGCGCGCTGGGTGTTGCCGCGCACGATCGAGTCGTCGACGACGACGAGCCGCTTGCCACGGACGATGTCGCGGACCGGGTTGAGCTTCAGCCGGATGCCGAGCTGGCGGATCGTGTCGGACGGCTGGATGAACGTGCGGCCGACGTAGCGGTTCTTGACCAGGCCCTCGCCGTACGGGATGCCGCTCTCCTCGGCATAGCCGATCGCGGCGGGACCGCCCGACTCGGGGACGGGGATGCAGAGGTCGGCGTCGGCGGGCGCCTCGCGGGCGAGCTGCCGGCCGACCTCGACGCGGGTGGCGTGCACACCACGACCGGCGATCGTCGTGTCGGGGCGGGCCAGGTAGACGTACTCGAACAGGCAGCCCTTGGGCTGTGCCTCGGACCAGGTGCGGCTGCGCATGCCCTCGCTGTCGACGGCGAGCAGCTCGCCCGGCTCCACTTCGCGGACGAACGACGCACCGACGATGTCGAGCGCGGCGGTCTCGCTCGCGACGACCCAGCCGCGTTCGAGGCGGCCGAGGACGAGCGGGCGGATGCCGTTGCGGTCGCGAGCGGCGTAGAGCGTGTGCTCGTCCATGAAGACGAGGGAGAACGCCCCGCGCAGCGTCGGCAGCACGCCCATCGCGGCCTCCTCGACGGTGACGTCGGGGTTGGCGGCGAGCAGCGACGTGATGAGGTCCGAGTCGGTCGTGGCGCCCATGTCGTCCTTGGCGCCGGTAGCCTCGCGGGCCAGCTCATGGGTGTTCGTGAGGTTGCCGTTGTGGCCGAGCGCGATGCTGCCGCGCCCGCCCTTGATCTGCCGTAACGACGGCTGCGCGTTCTCGTACGTGCACGACCCGGTCGTCGAATAGCGGGTATGGCCGATGGCGAGGCGGCCGTCGAGCGACGCGAGCGTCGACTCGTCGAAGACCTGCGCGACGAGACCGAGGTCCTTGTAGACGATGACGTTGGTGAAGTCGCTCACCGCGATGCCGGCCGCCTCCTGGCCGCGGTGCTGCAGGGCGTACAAGCCGTAGTACGTCAGCTTCGCGACGTCCTCGCCCGGCGCCCACACACCGAAGACGCCGCAGGCGTCCTTCGGACCCTGCTCGTCAGGGATGGGGTCGGCGGGGATCGGCTCGTTCGACGGGTGGCGGTCGGCCACTCGGCGCTCCTCGGCGGTCGCGGACGGGGAAGCCGTGCGCTTCAGTGTACCCGCGCGGCCGACCGTCAGGTGGCGTACGGCGGGCAGTCCCAGATGAAGACGTCGCCCACCCAGACGTCGCCATCGGGCGGGTACACATGCGCCAGCTCCGAGCACAGGATGTCGTCGGCGTCGTCGAGGACGCCGACGACGGCGTCGAGGACGTCGTCGGACGCGCCATGGCACGGGTCGTACGACCGAGCGGACGCCGGGCACGACACCACGGCGCAGCTGGTGCCCGGATCGGTCGAGAACTGCTGCGCCCAGGTGTCCCAGTACAGGTGCTGGGTCGCGCCGTACGCATCGCGCAGGACGACCTCGGTGCACGCCGTCCCGAGGTACTCGGTGAACGGGCGGTAGATCGTCAGCGGCGTCGGCGGCACGACCGCGACCGCCGGCCCGCTCGTCGACACCGAGGCCTCGGGCGGGTCGGCGTAGGTGAAGCCGGTCACGCCGGTCCGTACCGAGCAGATCAGGGTCACCGATACCGGGTTCGCCATGAGGTCGCGGTACCCGCCCTCGAGGAAGGTGACGAGTGTCGCCGCGGCGATCGGGCCGCCGGTGACCACGCCGATGTCGTAGTCCGGTGCCGACTGGACGACGACCGTCTCGTAGCGGCAAAGAGCGCCTCCGAGGGTCGGACCGTTGGCGCGCGCGGCGGGCGGGACGACCGCGACGGCGAGCGTCGCGAGGACGACGAGGCCACGGTTCACGGCGATACCGAGCTGTACGGGGGGTCGACCATGTCGAGGACGTCATTGGCCGCCTCGACGACCCGGTCGACCACCAACTCGAGCGGGTCGTCGCACGCGTCCCCGGCGCGGCCCCCTGCGTCCTCGATCGGCCCGCCGCTGATCTCGCCAGTCCGGTGCGTCTGGTCGGCGAGGTCTTCGACGGCGACGTACGAGCAGTAGTCACCCGCGACCGTCGGGTCCGTGGCGTTTGCGCTCGGCACGGTGGTGGCGAGCGGGGCGGCGGCGACGGCCAGGAGCCGGGTCATGCGTCCGGACCGTACGGAGCCGTCAGCGCGGCGACAAGGCTTGCCGCTCACCCCCCATTGCGCCCGCGCCGGGCAGAGCTGGACGCGGTGCGGGGACGAGTCGACGTGGCCGAGCGGGGCGAGAGCGAGGGTGCCCTCACCCGCGCGACGAGCAACGCGGCGTTCGGGTAGGCGGGATCCGCAGCAGCGCGGCGACGAGGACCGCCGCAAGCGGGACCTGTCTCATCCGATGAGCGGCAGGTACGCGGACAGGTCGGCGCGTTCGCCCGAGGCGCGGACCGCGCCGGACGCGACGGCGGCGGCCCAGTCGAGCCGGCCCGATGCCAGCTCGGCGAACGCCGCCGCGCCGGCCTCGACGACGTTCGGCGGCGTGCCGCGGGTGTGTCGAGGCCCCTCGACGCACTGGACGGCGACGTACCCGGGCACCCGGACCTCGACGGCACGCCCTGGGGCGATGTGCGCGAGCAGAGCGGCGAAGGCCTTGACGACGACGCGGAGCGCGGTCGGGTCCGGCACCTCGGGCACGCCCGTCGCGGCCCGCAGGTCGAGCCCGTGGATGACGCCCTCGATGCACCGCGTCACGAGGAAGTCGGCGAGCGACATGGAGCCGAGTCGCATCGCCACGAGCCGGGTCGGGTCGGCGTCGCGGGCCGCCTCGGCGGTGGCGGCCGCGGCGGCGAGTCGCGCGCGCAGGTCGGCGGGAGTCGCGCCCGCGGCGGTCTCGATCGCGCGCTGCGCGACGGCGGGCGCGACACTCCGCATCGCGAGCAGGTAGCCGATCAGGTCGGTGTCGGCCGCCGGCGGCGGCGGGCGGTCGAGCCCGCGGGCGATCGACTCGACGGCCGCGGCCAGATGCCCGACGAGCTCGGCGACCGTCCACGTCCCGAGCCGGGTCGCCCGGGCGAACGCTTCGTCGGGCAGGCTCGCGACCGCCGCTGACACGACCCCGAACTGCGCGAGCGCGCCGTCGCGCGCCTCGTCCCCGGAGGGCAGCCTGGTCCGTGTCATGTCGTGTCCTCAGTTTCGAGATTCGACCGCGATTGACACAGTTCGCTCCACGAGAGCCAGTCGAAGGGAACTTCCTTCCGGATCATCAACGGCCGGAAGGCCGCCCGCATCATCGCAGCGGCTGCCCTGCTCACCGCGTTCGCGCCCGGCCTGTCGGGCGCGGCCCACGCTGCCGGCGACGTCCACTGCGGCCAGGCCAACGGATTCGGCACGGTTGCGACGCCGAGCAACTCGGCGGTCGTGACCACGCACGGCAACGACCTCGTGTTCGGTACCGGTGTGTGCCTCTCGGTGTCCGGCGCGTCATTCACTGCCTGGGTCGACGTCAAATCGGTCGACGCCGCCGGCACCTCGATCTGCACGAGCGGCGGAGCGATCCCGTTCCCGTCGGTCGGCGGCGTCGCGGTCCCGGTCATGGTCAAGGTGTGCGGCCAGTACGACGAGCCCGGCCTGCCCGGCACGCGCGTGCACACGGTCTACTACTGGGTCCACAACAGTCAGAACCCGACCTCGAACGAGGCGTCGGGCAGCATGAGCTTCTTCGTCTGATACGGCGTCGCGGGGCGGGTCGTCATCCACGGCCCGCCCCGTTCTCAGCTACCGGTACCGCTTGCGCTGGAACACGTCGTGCTTGGCGCTCGTGACCCGGTCGAGGAACACCAGCCCGTCGAGGTGGTCGATCTCGTGCAGCAGGCCGCGCGCCTCGACGGCGTCGGCCTCGACAGTCCGCAGCCGCGCGGTGCCGGGCTCGTAGCCCTGGACGACGACGTGACCCGCGCGGACCACGTTGCCGGTGAGGTCGGGGACGGACAGGCAGCCCTCGCGGGCGACCTCGGGCGCGCCCGCGAGGACGAGCACCGGGTTGGCGAGGACGACGAGGCCGTGGCACGACCGGGCCTTGCGATGACCGGTGACGTCGAGGCAGAACACCCGCTGCCCCACCCCGACCTGGTTGGCCGCGAGCCCGACGCAGCCCGGTGAGGCGTGCATCGTCTCGACCAGGTCGTGCGCGAGATCGACGACGTCGGGGTCGCGCGGGTCTACCTCCGCGGTCCGCTGCTTGAGGACGGCCGCCGGGAGCCGCACCACGTCGCGGATCACTAGAGGATGACGGGCTCGGCGGCGTGCATCGTCGCCTCGACGTCGAGCTCCGCCGCCAGGCCGCGCCGCGCGCCCTCGACCTCGGCCGGGTTGGCGCCGGGCGGCAGGTCGACGTCGAGGACCATCGCGTACAGCGGGCTCACCGCGTCGCCGACGAGCCGCGTCGTGAGGTCGGTGATGTTGACCGAACGCTCGGCGAGCAGCCCCGCCACCCGCGCGACGATGCCAGGGTGGTCGGCGCCGTAGACGCTGACGACGTACGGGCGGCCACGCCGGTGCTCGGCCTCCGGCGCGACCTCGCGCACGGTGAGCAGGAGGTCGGACGCGGCGGCCGTGAGGGCGGCTTCGAGGGTGGCCGCCGGATGGTCGGCCGCGACGATCAGCGTCATCGCGAAGTGGCCGCGCAGGATCGTCATCGACGAGTCCTCGATGTTGCCGCCGTACTCGTGCAGCACGCCCGCGATCGCCGCGACGATGCCGGGCCGGTCCGCACCGACGGCGGAGACCGCGAGGAGGGTCACCCGAACAACCTCGGCAGCGTCCCCTCCCACGCCGCGCGCAGCTCGTCGAGCGGCACGCTGAACTGGCCCTGCACGTCGAGCGCGTCGCCGACGACGACGCCGATCCGCGTGCAGGGGAACGACCGCGCCGCGCACATCTCGGTGAACCGCAGCTCCTCCGACCGCGGCACCGCGACGACCGCGCGCGCCGCCGACTCGGCGAACAGCCAGACGAACGGGTCGGCGCCGTCGGGCAGCACGACCCGCGCGCCTCGATCGCCGCGCAGGCACGACTCGACCAGCGCCTGCGCGAGCCCGCCGTCGGAAAGGTCGTGCGCGGCGGCGAGCATCCCGTCGCGCGACCCGGCGACGAGGATCTCGCCCAGAGTTTTCTCGGCCGCGAGGTCGACGCGGGGTGGCGTACCGCCGAGGTGCCGGTGCGCGACCCAGGCCCACTCCGAGCCGCCGAGCTCGTCGGCGGTGGTGCCGAGCAGCAGCAGCGTGTCGCCCTCGTCGGTGAACGCGAGCGGCGTACGCCGCGCGACGTCGTCGATGACACCGAGGATGCCGACGACCGGGGTGGGGTTGATCGCGACGTCGCCGGTCTGGTTGTAGAACGACACGTTGCCGCCGATGACGGGCGTGCCGAGGACGGCGCACGCGTCGGCGAGCCCGCGGACCGCCTCCGCGAACTGCCACATCACCTCGGGGTCCTCGGGCGAGCCGAAGTTGAGGCAGTCGGTCGCGGCGATCGGTACGGCACCGGCGGCGGCGACGTTGCGGCACGCCTCGGCGAGCGCGAGCTGCGCGCCGGCGTACGGGTCGAGCCGGGTGTAGCGGCCGTTGCCGTCGAGGGCGAGCGCGACGCCCGCGCCGGACTCGGTGAGCCGGACGACGCCGGCGTCCTCGGGCGCGGCGAGGACGGTGTTGCCCTGGACGTAGCGGTCGTACTGGTCGGTGACCCACCGCCGGGACGACAGGTTGGGCGACGACGCGAGCTGGAGCAGCGTGGCGCGCAGCTCGTCGCCGGTCGACGGCCGCCGGAGCCGCGACGGGTCGTCGGCCAGGAGGGCGTCGAGGTCGCGCGGGCGGGTCATCGGGCGCTCGTAGACCGGCCCGTCGTCGGCGAGCGCCTTCGGCGGGACGTCGACGACGACGTCGCCGTGCCAGGTGATGACGAGCCGGTCGCCCGAGGTGACCTCACCGATCGGCGTCGCGAGCGCGCCCCACCGGCGACACGTCTCCAGGACTTGATCGACGTGCTCGGCCCGTACGATGGCGAGCATGCGTTCCTGCGACTCGGACGCGAGGACCTCGGCCGCGGTCATCGACGGCTCGCGCAGCGGTACGCGGTCGAGCTCGACCCGCATCCCGCCCGACCCCTTGGCCGCGGTCTCGCTCGTGGCACAGGTCAGGCCAGCGCCGCCGAGGTCCTGGATGCCGGTGACGAGGCCGCGGTCGAAGAGTTCGAGGCAGCACTCGATAAGCACCTTCTCGGTGAACGGGTCGCCGACCTGGACGCTCGGCCGCCGCGACTCGCTGCCCTCCTCGAACGTCGCGCTCGCCAGTACCGAGACGCCGCCGATGCCGTCGCGGCCGGTCTTCGCGCCGATCAGGACGACGACGTTGCCCGGGCCGGTCGCGGCCGAGAGGTGCAGCCGCTCGACCGGGAGGACGCCGAGACAGAGCGCGTTGACGAGCGGGTTGCCGGCGTACGTCGGGTCGAAGACGACCTCACCGCCGACGTTCGGCAGGCCCAGGCAGTTGCCGTAGCCGCCGACGCCCGCGACGACGCCGTCGACCAGCCGACGCGTGTCGGGCAGGCCCGCGTCGCCGAACCGCAGCGAGTCCATCACCGCGACCGGCCGCGCGCCCATCGCGAGGATGTCGCGGACGATGCCGCCGACGCCCGTCGCCGCACCCTGGTACGGCTCGACGAACGACGGGTGGTTGTGCGACTCGACCTTGAACGTCACCGCGATCCCGTCGCCGACGTCGACGACACCGGCGTTCTCGCCGATGCCCGCGAGGACCCGCGGGTGCTCGATGTGGCCGCCGAACCGGCGCAAGTGCACCTTGGACGACTTGTAGGAGCAGTGCTCGCTCCACATGATCGAGAACATCGCCAGCTCCTCGTCCGTCGGAGGACGGCCGAGGATCTCGACGATGCGGGCGTACTCGTCGTCCTCGAGGCCGAGCTCGGCGTACGGCTGGCTCACGCGCCCACTCCGGCGACCGTCTCCAGGACGCTGGTGAAGAAGGCGAGCCCGTCGGTGCCCGGTCCGGTCAACGACTCGACGGCGTGCTCGGGGTGCGGCATCAGGCCGACGACGTTGCCCTCGTCGTTGGCGATGCCGGCGATGTCGCGGACCGAGCCGTTCGGATTGCCGCCGAGGTAGCGCGCGACGATCCGGCCCTCGGCTTCGAGCGTGTCGAGGGTGCGGTCGTCGGCGTAGTACCGGCCCTCGCCGTTCTTCAGCACGATGGTGACCTCGTCGCCCTCGGCGTATCCGCTCGTCCACGCCGTCTTCGCGGTCCCGATCCGTAGCCGCTGGTCGAGGCAGGTGAACCGGCGGCCACCGTTGCGGAGCAGCGCGCCGGGGAGCAGGTGCGACTCGCAGAGCACCTGGAAGCCGTTGCAGATCCCGAGCACGGGACCGCCCGACCGCGCGTGCTCGATGACCGCCTCCATCACAGGCGAGAACCGGGCGATCGCACCGCAGCGCAGGTAGTCGCCGTACGAGAACCCGCCGGGCAGGATCACGGCGTCCACGCCGTGCAGCGAGGGGTCGCCGTGCCACAGGCTGACGGGCTCCCCGCCCGCGACCTCGACGGCCCGCAACGCGTCGCGGTCGTCGAGCGAGCCGGGGAACGTGACGACGCCGACGCGGGCGGGCATGGTGGCTCCTCGGAAGCCCTCGGGGACGGTGCTGCTCAGGGTACCGGTAGCACGGGGCTGGACGGCCCGGACAGGAAACCGCACAATCGACGCGAATAGGGCTTTCTCCGTCCCCAGTAAGGGAGAGCCGCATGAGGCGACTGATCCTCGCCACCGTGGGCGTGATGCTCACCGTGACGGTGCCCGGCGCGCACGCGGCCAGCGCGATGACGCTGGACGGTAAGGGCCGGACCCATGTCCGGTACACGGGCAACCTCAAGCTGCCCGCGGTGAAGGTCAGCGGCGACCGGATGCGCGCCGACATCCTCACCCCGTCCGTCGCCGACTGCGGCGTGACGTCGTGCGACATCACGCAGGTACGCCTGCTGCTGCCGCGCGGCACGTCGACCGGCCGGCTCACCGTCGCGGTGACCGTCGACCGCACCCTCAACGGCTACGTCGTCCTCTACGACGGCAAGGGCCAGCAGGTCCACGCGGTCGACCTCGTGGGCGCGTTCCCCGCCTGCTGCACGGGCACGGAGACGACGTACGTCCTCGCCTTCACCGAGTGGCAGCTGTACGCAGGCAAGTACTCGCTCGTCCTGTTCGACCGCGGCGGTGCCGGCAACTTCACGGCCGACGTCGAGTTCAAGGCGCACCCGCCGGACCGGCAGAAGGCGAAGAAGTAGTGTCCTGAGTCAGAGGTCCGCCGCGAGTCTGCCGAGGTCCAGCCGGTGGCTGGCAAGGCGGATTTCTGACTCAGGGCACTAGCCCTCAGCGATAGCCGACCGCGCGCAGGCCGGCCAGCGCGGCGGCGTCACCGGCATCGACCACGTGCTGCGCGTCCGTACAACCGCGGAACGCCGCGCTCGTCGGGATCAACCGGCACGCCGCGAGCTCGACCTTTCGCGCGGTCAGCTCGTCCTCGGCGGTGACGTCGACCGACCCGCCGTGCCACAGCTCGTGCGCCAGCTCCGGTATCAGGAACCCCTTGAACTGCCCGCCTCCGCGCAGGAACGCGTCGCTCAGCAGCACCCGCGGCGGCGGTCCTGGCAGCGTCGTCGTGAACTCGCCGGTCCGGCCGAAGTTCGCGAACGACACGATCGCACCGGCATTCGCCAGGACGACGATGCGGTCGGCGAGGCGCGGCCCGTACGACCCCATCGCCGACAAGCGCTTGCACAGGCCACCGAGCGCAGCCGAGAGCAGGCCACCGGCGTCGGTGCCGCCTTGCACGCGCAAGCCGGTCACCGCGCCACAGGCGACCGGCTGGATCGGCGCGGTCGGCAACCCGACCCAGCCGACCTGGTGCGCCTGCTCGCCCGCGAGCGGCGGGGAGCGGCGTTCGTAGAGGGGCTGTTCCTTGAACGACGTCACCGCCACGACCGCGACGATCCCGACGGCGACGAATGCGACGAGCGACGCCACGACACCGACCACGAACCACCGCGGCAGCCGCGGCCAGGGCCGCTTGATCGCGGGCCGCCGACCCTGCCCGACGGAGGGCAGCGTGTCGGGTTCGCTCAAGCTTCGACCTTCACGGTGAAGTCCTCGATGACGGGGTTGGCGAGCAGCTTCTCGGCCATCGCGCGGACGTCGGCGAGGCGCTGCTCGTCGATCTCTCCCGCGAGCTCGATCTCGAAGTGCTTGCCGACGCGGACGCCCTCGACGCCGGTGAAGCCGAGCGCCGGCAACGCGTTCGCGACCGCCTGGCCCTGCGGGTCGAGGATCTCCGGCTTGAGGTTGACGTCGACGACGACCTTGGCCATCACGCGCTCCGCAGGTAGTCGTCGAACGACGCGCCGGTGAGCCGCTCGTACGCCTCGACGTACTTCGCGCGGGTCCGCGCGACGACGTCGGCCGGCAGCTCGGGCGGCGCGCCCTCGCGGTCCCACCCCGACTCGAGGAGCCAGTCGCGGACGTACTGCTTGTCGTACGACGGCTGCGCCTTGCCGGGCGCGTACGTGTCCGCCGGCCAGAACCGCGACGAGTCCGGCGTCAGCACCTCGTCGCCGAGGGTCAACGTGCCCGCCGCGTCACGGCCGAACTCGAACTTCGTGTCGGCGAGGATGATGCCGCGCCCGGTGGCGTGGTCGGACGCGCGGGTGAAGACGGCGAGGGTCAGCCGTTTGAGCTCGTCGGTGAACTCGCGGCCCACGGTCGTGGCGACGGCGTCCTCGGAGACGTTCTCGTCGTGCCGGCCGACCTCGGCCTTCGTCGCGGGCGTGAAGATCGGCTCGGGCAGCTTCGAGCCGTCGACCAGGCCGGGCGGCAACGCGATGCCGCAGACCTCGCCGGTGGCGGCGTAGTCCTTGAAGCCGGAGCCGGCGAGGTAGCCGCGGGCGACGCACTCGACCGGCACCATGTCGAGGCGGCGGCAGAGCATCGACCGGCCACGCAGCTGCTCGGTGTACGGCTTCAGCTCGTCCGGGTACTCGTCGACGCGCGTCGTGAGGACGTGGCTCGGTACGACGTCGGAGAGCAGGTCGAACCAGAACAGCGACAGCGCCGTCAGTACCGCGCCCTTGTCCGGGATCTCGGTCGGGAGCACCTGGTCGAACGCGCTGATCCGGTCGGACGCGACCAGCAGGATCGCGTCGCCGCCGACGGCGAACAGCTCCCGTACCTTGCCCGAGCCGACGTGCGTGAGCCCGGTGAAGTCGTCCTTGGCGAGCGGCATGATGCGCAGTCTCTCATCCGCCGACGGGTGCTCACGCAGCGAGCGTCACGCCGGTCGCGACAGTGGTGCCGTCGACCAGCCGCCGCGAGGACGTCGTCGTCCGGACCGATCGACGGGAGTGCGCGGTCGAGGCCGGGCGGGTCGAGCAGGCTGACCGAGTCGGCGGTGACCAAGGCGATCGGCGTCGGGTGGTGGCTGACGGCCAGGAGCAGTGCCGCCGCGCCGCGCCTCACGACAGCGCGGCGAGCCGGTCGAAGACGGGGCCGAGGCGGGACAGGTAGCGCTCGGGGCGGCAGATCTCGTCGAGGTGACTGTCGGTCAGGACGTCGGCCTCGGGGTGCTTGCGCAGCGTGTCGCGGAACGGCACGCCGCCGTTCCACGTCTCCATCGCGGCAGCCTGCGTCACGACGTACGCGTCCTCGCGGGACAGTCCCGCCTCGACGAGCGCGAGCAGCACGGCGCTCGTGTAGATGAGACCGCCGGTCGCGTCCAGGTTGGCGCGCATCCGGTCCTTGTCGACGGTGAGGCCGGTGACCAGCTTCGTCGTGAGGTGCAGCAGGTAGTCGGTACCGATCGCCGCGTCGGGGAGCGCGATGCGTTCGACCGACGAGTGGCTGATGTCGCGCTCGTGCCAGAGCGGGATGCCCTCGAGGACCGGGACGACCTGCGCGCGGACGATCCGGGCGAGGCCGCAGATCCGTTCGCACAGGATCGGGTTGCGCTTGTGCGGCATCGCGCTGGAGCCCTTTTGGCCCTGGCGGAACGGCTCCTCCAGCTCCCGCACTTCGGTGCGCTGGCCGTGGCGTACCTCCAGGGCGACGGCCTCGCAGACCGTCGCCAGCACCGCGAGCGCGGCGACCCACTCGCTGATGCCGTCGCGGAGCACGACCTGGGTCGCGGCGTCGGCGGGCCGCAGGCCAAGACGCGAGGCGACATGGCGCTCGACGTCGTCGTCGATGTTCGAGTACGTCCCCACCGCACCGCTGATCTTGGCGACCGCGACCGAGTCGCGCGCGCGGCGCAGCCGGTCGCGGGAGCGCGCCATCCCGAACGCGACGTTGGCCACCGTGTGCCCGAACGTGTCGGGCTCCGCATGCACGCCGTGCGTCCGACCGACCTTGACCGTGTCGCGATGTGCGAGACCGAGGTCGCGCAGGTGCCCGACGAGCGCGTCGGCCTTCGCCAGCAGGATGTCCGTCGAGTCGACGAGCTGCAGCGCGAGCGCGGTGTCGAGCAGGTCGCTGCTCGTCATGCCGAAGTGGACGTACGCCGCCGCCTCGCGCGGCGTCGTGTTGTCGGCCCACGCGGTGAGGAACGCGATGACGTCGTGCTGGGTGACCTGCTCGATCTCGTCGACGGCCTCGGGCGTCGGCGGCGTGGCGTTGCGCACGGGCTCGACGCAGTCGGCGGGTACGACGCCCGCCGCGGCGTGGGCCTCCAGCACCAGGGTCTCGACCCGGCACCAGAGCTCGTACTTGTGGGCCTCGGACCAGACCCGGCCCATCTCCGGAAGCGTGTACCGCCCGATCACCGCGACGCGGCCTGCTCGAAGTCGTCCTTGAACTTCCAGAGCTTCGCCCGCAGGTCGGAGTCGGCGACGGCGAGGATCTGGACCGCGAGGACGGCGGCGTTCTTCGCGCCGTCGAGCCCGACCGAGGCGACCGGCACGCCGGGCGGCATCTGCGAGATGGCGAGCAACGCGTCGAGACCGTCGAGCGCGCCGCCCTTGATCGGCACGCCGATGACCGGCAACGCGGTGTGTGCCGCGACGACACCGGGGAGAGCCGCACTCATGCCCGCGCCCGCGATGACGACCTCGATGCCGCGGGGTTCGAGCTCGGCCATCCAGTCGGCGAGCGCGCGGGGCGCGCGGTGGGCGCTGATCGAGACCTCGTCGTACGAGACGCCGAACCGTTCGAGCATCGCGCCGGCCTGGTTCATGACGTTCGCGTCGCTGAGCGAGCCGTAGATGATCGCGACCTTGGGGCTTTCGTCGGCCACGGGTCTCTCCTGGGAAAGGTAGGGCGGTCACCCCATCCTCTCCTATCGGCTGCCGTCGTACCTAACCCGCGATGTCGGTACGCCAGTGGGCGCCGGGGAAGTGGACGAGGGCGACGGCGTCGTACGCCCGTGTCCTGGCCTCGGCGAGGTCGCTGCCGGTCGCGGTGACGGACAGCACGCGACCGCCGTTCGTGAGGACTCTCCCGTCGTCGAGGCGGGTCCCGGCGTGCAGGACGTCGGCAACCGCCCCGGCCTCGGTGAGGCCGTCGATCGGTTGCCCGGTGGTGGGCGTCCCGGGGTAGCCGAGTGCGGCCATGACGACGGTGACGGCCGCGTCGTCCGACCAGTCGAGCGTCGTACCCGCGAGCGCGCCGGTCGCGGTCCGGTGCAGCAGCGTGCCGAGCGGCGTACGCAGCCGGGCGAGGACGACCTGGGTCTCGGGGTCGCCGAAGCGGGCGTTGAACTCGACGACCTTCGGACCCTTCGCCGTCAGCGCGAGGCCCGCGTAGAGGAGGCCTTGGAATGGGGTGCCGCGCCGCGCCATCTCGTCCACGGTCGGCCGCAGCACCGTGCGGGTCACCGTCTCGACGAGGTCGTCCGGAGCCCACGGCAGCGGCGAGTACGCACCCATGCCGCCGGTGTTCGGGCCGGTGTCGCCGTCGCCAACCCGCTTGAAGTCCTGGGCGGGCTGCAACGGCAGGACGGTCGTCCCGTCGGTGACTGCGAAGAGCGACACCTCCGGTCCGTCGAGGTACTCCTCGACGACCACCGTCTTGCCCCGCGCGTGCTCGACCGCGTCGCCGTAGTCGGTCGTCACGACGACGCCCTTGCCGCCGGCGAGCCCGTCGTCCTTGACGACGTACGGAGGGCCGAACTCGTCCAGAGCCGCGGCGACCTCGGTGTCGTCAGCGCAGACCCGATAGCCGGCGGTCGGTACGCCGGCCGCGTGCATGACGTCCTTGGCGAACGCCTTGCTGCCCTCGATCCGCGCGGCCGCGGCGCTCGGGCCGAAGCACGCGCGGCCACGGGCACGGACGGCATCGGCGACGCCGTTGACGAGGGGGCCCTCGGGACCGACGACGACGAGGTCAGCGGCGACGGCGTCCGCGAGGTCGGCGACGGCGACGGGGTCGAGCGGGTCGACGGCGCGCGTCTCGGCGAGCCGGGCCGTGCCCGCGTTGCCTGGCGCGCAGACGATGTGGCGTACGTCTGGGTCGCGGGTGAGCGCGAGGCAGAGCGCGTGCTCGCGCGCGCCCGACCCGACGACGAGGACTCTCACACGAGATCCCTGCGCTGCAACGTCTGGGCGCGGCCCGGGCCGACACCGATGGCGCTGATCGGCGCGCCGCTCAGGTCCTCCAGCGCCTTGACGTACGCCTGAGCGTTCTTCGGCAGGTCGTCGAAGTCGGTGACGCCGCTGATGTCGTCGGACCACCCGGGCAGCTCCTCGTACACCGGCACGGCGTGGTGGAAGTCCGACTGCGACATCGGCATCTCGTCGAACACCGTCTCCCCCACCCGATAGGCCACGCACACCGGGATCGACTCGATGCCGGACAGCACGTCGAGCTTGGTGAGGAAGAAGTCGGTGAGGCCGTTGATGCGGGTCGCGTAGCGCGCGATGACCGCGTCGAACCAGCCGCACCGCCGCGGCCGTCCCGTCGTCGTCCCGAACTCACCGCCCGCGTCGCGCAGCCGGTCGCCAGACGCGCCGGGCAGCTCGGTCGGGAACGGCCCCGCGCCGACCCGCGTCGTGTACGCCTTGAGCACCCCGATGGCCCGGGTGATCCGCGTCGGCGGGATGCCCGAGCCCGCGCACGCACCACCGGTCGTCGGGTTGCTCGACGTGACGAACGGATACGTCCCGTGGTCGACGTCGAGCATCGTCGCCTGCCCGCCTTCGAGCAGCACGGTCTTGCCGTCGGACAGCGCCTGGTGCAACAGCAGCGCGGTGTCGGCGACGAGCGGGCGCAACCGGTCGGCGTACGACAGCAGCTCGTCGACGACGGCGTCGACCTCGATGGCCTTGCGGTTGTAGACCTTGGTGAGCGTCTGGTTCTTGACCTTGAGGGCGCTCTCGACCTTCTGCTCCAGGATCTTCTCGTCGAACAGGTCCTGGATGCGGACGCCGACCCGCGACATCTTGTCCGCGTAGGCCGGGCCGATGCCGCGCCCGGTCGTGCCGAGCCGGGCCGCGCCGAGGAAGCGCTCGACCACCTTGTCGATCGCCGTGTGGTACGGCGTGATGACGTGCGCGTTGGCACTGACGAGCAGCCGCGACGTGTCGACGCCACGCGCGGTCAGCAGGTCGATCTCGCCGAACAGCACGCCGAGGTCGACGACGACACCGTTGCCGATGACGGGCACGATCGACGGCGTGAGGATGCCGGTCGGCAGCAGGTGCAGCGCGTACTTCTCGGCACCGATGACGACGGTGTGGCCGGCGTTGTTGCCGCCG